>JAVVFK010000063.1:0-11185 GCA_032251015.1 Elusimicrobiales bacterium | reverse complement strand
CAAGACAGGTTTTTTAACACCATTTCCCCTATGAAAACCGCCATATTTTACGCACAGCAAACCCTGAAGACCCAAAAATCGACGCCTTGGCGAGTGGAGATCCATAAATTTAAAAGACCGCGGCAAAGCGCGGCCTTTTAAATTTGGCTCCCCGGGTTGGACTCGAACCAACAACCCTTCGGTTACAAGGGCCCTCGAATCGCTTCGAGGCTTGGACTATATCATGTCCGATCCTTACGGATTACGGACTCAGGCGCTTCCCGGCCGCTCGCGCGGCAGGTACTCCCTCACGGGATAGTCTCTGCACCTTCCCGGAACCGGTGTCCCGGGCTTGGCTCAGGATAGCCCGCTTATCGCGGATTTCCCTGAATTCACCTGATTTTTCAACCGCCGTTTCCGGCGGAAGCTGCAACTTTGCATGAACTTCCCTGTGACAGTTGGCGCAAAGCATCGCGCATTTGTCCAACTCTTGCCTGACCTTGGCCCAACTCCTGGTGTATCCTCGCTGGGATATCCCGAAGTCCTTGCCGTCAGAAACGCGATGATGGAACTCCATCGCTTCCGGGCATCTTCGATACCCGCAGGCCTCGCACTTCCCGCCTTTGTACTCGATAGCCATGGCGCGCAACTTTTTCCTTCTCCTGCGCACCGCTTCTATCATGTACTCCCGGCGGTCGGCGTATCGCCTTTTGTCCTTAGGGGGCTTCATGCTTTTTACAGCCGAATGCTCCACCATTGAGCTACCGGGGAATCATTACTGCGTGGTAATTATACAAAAAATAACCGGATTCCCGGCAACCCGGGTATGTCTTTTTTTGTAGAATAACCGGATGGTGAGCGATATAAAAGAATATTACCAGTGCATACTCGACAACCTGACCGGCGGCCTTATAAGCGTCGATCTTTCGGGGAAGGTCGTCTACATGAACCCGATGGCCGGCAAGATCCTGCACCTCGACGAGGATCATAAGTGCCTCGGCTGCGATTACAAAAAGGCGTATGACGGCTTCCCCGCCCTTCTGGGCGTGGTCGAAGAAGCGCTCGAGACCGGCAAGTCCGTTCGCCGCGCGGAGATCTCGGTCATGCACGCCAATGTCCCGCTCGTCATCGGCTACAGCACGATGCGCGTGAAGAATCACGATGGAAAGGAGCTGGGCGTGACGGTCCTATTCCAGGACATCTCCTTCGTCGCTTCCAAAAAATAAGCATGGCTAAAAAAGACAGGAAGCACAGGCAGGAACAACAGGCCGCCGCGGCCGCGGAGGTCCCGGTCCAGGCCGCGCCCGCCGCCGAAAATACCGCCCCCCGGAAGCCGGTTCCCTCCGGGCTGGTGCTGCTCTTCTGGGGTTTCATCGCCGCGCTGCTTTTCGGCGCCTGGGCCATAGAGTCTTTCACTACGGTCAGCGAGGCCAGGCTGGAAAGGTGGCTGATGCTGCCGCTCGGTCTCTTCTGCGTCCTGATCCTGTTCCTGACCCGAAAGAAGAAGGACACGGATGTCCCTGAAGTATAAGGATTATTATTCGCTCCTGGGCGTCGCCCGCGGCGCCGGCGAGGACGAGATAAAGTCGGCTTACCGCAAGCTGGCGATGAAGTACCATCCCGACAAGAACCCCGGAAACAAGGAAGCCGAGAACCGCTTCAAGGAGATAAACGAGGCCTACGAGGTGCTCTCCGATCCCAAGAAGCGCGGTCTCTACGACCAGCTGGGCCGCAACTACCGCGAGGGCCAGGAATTCCGTCCGCCGCCCGGCGGCGGCTTCTCCGGCGGGCCCGGCGGTTTCCAGTACCAGGGCGGCCAGGGTTTCGAGCAGTTCGGCGATTTCAGCGAGTTCTTCAAGTCCATGTTCGGGAACCTCGGCGGCTTTTCCGGCGGCGGGTTCGGCGGCAATTTTCAGGAGGAGGCGGGAGGCTTCGCCCCCCCCCGCGGACGCCGCTCCAATCTCGATATGGAGGCCGAACTCCGGCTGACCCTGACCGAACTCATATCGGGAGGGCGCAAGGACCTGTCTTTTTCCTACAGGCAGGGGGGCAGGACCGAGACCCGCAATATCTCGGTCAATCTCCCTAAAAATATAGGGGACGGCTCCGTTATCCGGCTTAAAGGCCAGGGGGCTTCCGCCCAGGGCCGTTCGGGCGATCTGTATCTTAAAGTCGCCGTCGAGCCGGACGACAGGTTCGAGATAAAAGGCGCCGATCTGGTGGTGCGCGTTCCGGTATATCCATGGGTCGCGGCCCTGGGCGGCGAGGCCCAGGTCTCGTATCCCGGCGGTAATTTCAAGATAAAGATCCCCCCCGGTTCCCGATCCGGCAAAAGGATGCGGCTGACCGGCAGGGGCCTGCCGCACAAAGGCGGCCGCGGGGACCTCTATGCGGTGCTGGAAATGACCCTGCCGGAAAAGCTCTCCAGTTCCCAGCTGGAACTCTTCCGCAAGCTGAAAGAGACCGAATAATTCCCCTTCCCACGTTCCGGCGTCTCGCGGTTGACACACCCTCCCCATCTTTACTGTAATCTGCCAAAGGGATCCAGCCCCGACCGGGGCTATAACCAGGGGGTAGAAATGACTAAGAGGGAAGAGTATATCGAAAAGCTGGCGGCCCAGCTCAAGGAATGGAGCTCCGCCATCGATGAGATGGAGAAAAAGGCCACGGCGCAGTCCGCCGAGCAGAAAGAAAGGCTCCTGAAGGAACTCGAAGGTCTGAGGGCCAGGCGCAAGGACGCCCAGGTCAAACTCAGCCAGCTTCGTGAGACGACCGGCGAAGCGTGGGAGGAACTGACGGACGGCATGGAAAAAGCCTGGGGAGAGATGAAGGAGGCGGTCGGACGGGTGGCGGATAAATACAAGCAGCCCCGCTGACAAGCCGGCTCCCTGACAGAACGGGCCCGTCCAGGTGGACGGGCCCGCGGTTTTTTACGCCGGCTGCCCGGGCATAAAAAAACCCCCGTCCGCCGCCCGTAGGCGGCAGACAGGGGAGAAAGGAGGTTTCTTTTACCGCTTCTTAGAAGCGGGCGTTCTCTATCTGCAGCGTGGCCTTCTCGATCGCGGCGGCCGACTTGGCGTCCTGCGCGTTCTTGAAGGGAGTTCCTATCTCCTGCAGGTGCCCGTCGCCCTGGACATAGTATACGGCCTTGGAGGTTATGTCCTTGATGACGGTGTGCACGTTCCACTTGAGCTGGACCTGCATCGAGGCGATCGGGTCCTCGCTGGTGCCGACATTGGCTATCGTGGAGTCCGGGACCTCGCTGACCAGGCTGACCTTGTAGCCCCAGGCGGCTTCGATATTGAGGGGCTCCACGGTCACGCCGGTAAGGAACTTGCCCTTGCCCTGGAAGTTGCCGTTATAGGTGTAGTGCACCTGGTAGGTGACCTTGACCACTTCCGAGCCGTAGCCGTTCTTCATGGTGAAGGCGTAGCGGCGGGTGGCGGGCCTGCTCCAGCCCTGCAGCTGCGTCCAGTGGCTGGTGCCGTAAGGCACCGCGTTGGCGTAGTTGGTGGTCACGTTCACGACCGGCTGGTTCTTCTCGATGATGTTGAATATCTTCTGGGCGAGGTTGACTATCTTGTCCAGGAGGTCGACGGCCTGGTTGGCGTCCTGGAAGCCGGTGCCGGGAGCTCCGGTGGTTCCGGGGCCGGGCGGGTTGATGACCGGGCCGGTGGGCGGCGTCGGCAGGCCGGGCTTGACCGGACCGGCGACCGTGCCGGTGCTCAGCGGGATCTGTATGCTCCCGCCCTTGTCCATAGCTATCTCCTCGATCATGATGGACCCTTCGTCCACCTCGAAGTACTTCGCGTCGAAGCCGTTGGCCGAAGCGTTACCGGCCAGCAGCGCGCCCGATATGAGGGCGAATACCGTCTTTGTCATGTTATTCATTTCTTCCTCCTTCCTTTTATTACTGCCTTACTCGAAGATCTTGGTGTCCGAAGCCAGCGGGGCCGCGGCCTGGTAGGCGCTTACGTCCATGTCGTCGAACCTGGCGTCGCCGGCCTTCCAGGGGCTGGCTATCTCGGCGAAGCGGCCGTCTCCCTCTATATAGTAGACGCTGGTGCCGTTGGACGACTTGATGGCCGTGGAGATGGTCCAGTTAAGCTTTAGCTGCATGGCGGCCTTGGGGTCGGCGTGGGTGCCGACATTGACCACCGTGCTGTCGGGGACCTGCGCGTTCATGCTGAACTTGTAGCCCCAGGCCAGGTCCACCTTCTCGGGGATGACCGTCACGCCTGTGAGGTATTTGCCTTTTCCGTTATAGTTGCCGCCGTAAGTGTAGGCGACCTTGTACTGCACGTCCAGGACCGTGACGCCGTAAAGGTTCTCGGCGTAAAAGCCGTAGGTATAGGTGCGGGGCCGGCTCCAGCTCTGCAACTGGGTCCAGGCGGTTATGCCGTCCGGCACGGCCGTGGCGTACTGAGTATTTATATTAACCACGGGGGCGTTCTTTTCGATTATGGCCCAGATCTTTTCGGCTATGTTGATTATCTTCTCTATAACTACCAGGCCTTCGCCGGCTCCGCTCTGCGCGGCCTTACGCTGCTCTTCCAGCAACTTGGCGTCCTCCCCCTCTGCTATGCGGACAAGGCGGACGGAGGCGGGGTTGATGGTATAATAATCCGGGTTCCGTTCCGCGGCCTTGGTTTCGAAATCCGTGAATTCGGAGTAGAACTCCGGCCCCTGCGCGAAGGCGGCGGCGGAAAAAATAAAGAAGGCGGCGGCGGTCATCAGCGTGGAAGTCATTTTTTTCATGGTCATGTTTACCTCGTCCGTCCTATCGTCCTGCATATAGATTATAGTTCTCATCCGGGAAAACCATAAGTGTCCTCGGGCCCAGGCCCGCCGGGCTGATGGCCTAAGGTTTTTATGGGCCAAAGGGCCCAGAAGGAGTTGACATCCGTCAATGAGGCCGCCGGGCAAAAAGAAAACCCGGGCCGAGAAGCCCGGGTTCCTTTTTTTGCGTCCGGCGGATCAGGCGGCGGCGCCGACCTTCTCCTCTTTCTTGCCGGTGTCGCAGGTCATCTGCGCTATCTGCTGATAGACGCTGAGCCTCCACTTGTACTCTTCATCGGCCAGTTTCGCAAGGCGCGCGGCCACTTCCGGATTCGTCTTCTGGAGCGTGCGGAAGCGGTTCTCGCCGTTCATGTAGTCGGCCACGGAGATGGTGGGCGTCTTGCTGTCTATCGTCAGCGGGTTCTTGCCCTGCGCCCTGAGCGCCGGGTTGAACCTGTAGAGCGGCCAGCGGCCGGACTGCACGGCCCTCTTCTGCTCGTTCATGCCCTTGCCCATATCGATACCGTGGGCTATGCAGTGGCTGTAGGCGATGATTATGGACGGGCCGTCGTAGGCCTCGGCCTCGGCGAACGCCTTGACCGTCTGGTTGTAATCCGCGCCCATGGCTATCTGCGCGACGTAGATGTTGCCGTAGGTCATAGATATCATGCCCAGGTCCTTCTTGGGCAGCGGCTTGCCGGCCGCGGCGAACTGCGCCACGGCGCCCAGCGGGGTGGCCTTGGACATCTGACCGCCGGTGTTGGAATACACCTCGGTGTCCATTACCAGGACGCGGACCTTCTTGCCGCTGGCCAGGACATGGTCCAGGCCGCCGTAGCCTATGTCGTAGGCCCAGCCGTCGCCGCCCAGGATCCAGACGCTCTTCTTGATCAGATAGTCGGCCAGCGTGCCCATGCGGGCTGCCTGCTCGCCGCCGGCGGGGATCAGGGCCTTCTTGAGGTCTTCTACGCGGCCGCGCTGCCGCTCTATCCCGACCCAGTCCTCCTGGTTCGCGTTCAGGATCTCGTCGCAGAGGGCGGCCTGCGCCTTGAGCGGGCCCGCCTTCATGGAGGCCAGCAGTTCACGGGCCTCGCCGCTCATCTTATCGTAGGCCAGGCGCATGCCAAGACCGAACTCGGCGTTGTCCTCAAACAGTGAATTGCTCCAGGCCGGTCCCTTTCCGTCCTCGCGGGTACAGTAAGGGGTGGTGGGCAGATTGCCGCCGTAGATGGACGAGCAGCCGGTGGCGTTGGCCACGGTCAGGTGGTCGCCGAAGAGCTGGGTCATCAGTTTGACGTAGGGCGTCTCGCCGCAGCCGGCGCAGGCGCCGGAGAACTCGAACAGCGGGCGCACCAACTGGCTGCCCTGCACGGTGTTCCGGTTGACCTTGGACGAACCCTCGTCCTTGAGGTTCAGGAAGAACCTGAAGTTCTCGCGCTCGGTCTCGCGCAGCGGGATCTGCGGGGCCAGGTTGATGGCCTTTTTCCCGGTCTCCGCCCCGTCCTTCTTCTCCTTGGCGGGGCAGTTGTAGACGCAGGCTCCGCAGCCGGTGCAGTCCTCGACGGCCGTCTGGACGGTCAGCTTCAGGCCCTTGAGGGCCGGGGCCTTGGCGTCGGCCGACTTGAAGGTCTTGGGGGCGTCGCCGAGGTCCTTGCCGTCATAGGCCTTGAGGCGTATGGCGGCGTGAGGGCAGACCAGGGAGCAGAAGCCGCACTGTATGCACAGGTGGGGCTCCCAGACGGGGGTCTCCAGCGCGATATTGCGCTTCTCGTACTGCGTGGTGGCGGTCGGGAAGGTGCCGTCCACCGGCATCGAGCTGACGGGCAGGTTGTCGCCGCGGTTGGCGATCATCTCGCAAAGGGTCTCGCGGACGAACTTGGGGAAGCCGGTGACTTCGCATGACCGCTTGATCTTGCTGTCGGCCTTGCCTACTTTCACTTCCTGTATGGCGGACAGCGTCTGGTCCACCGCCGCGTAGTTCTTGTTGACCACCTCGTCGCCTTTCTTGGAGTAGGTCTTCTTGATCGCGGTCTTGATGGCGGTTATCGCCTCGTCCTTGGGCAGGACGCCGGAGATGCCGAAGAAGGCGGTCTGCATGATGACGTTGATGCGGGAGCCCATGCCGGTCTCCTCGGCTATCTTTGAGGCGTTGATGACGTAGACCTTCAGGTTCTTCTTGACTATGTCGTGCTGCACCTCGACGGGGAGCTTATCCCAGACCTCGGAGGCGTCGTAGGGGCTGTTGAGCAGGAAGATACCCCCGTCCTCGGCCTTGTCGAGCATCTCGTACTTCTCGAGGAAACTGAACTGGTGGCAGCCGATGAAACGGGCCTTGTAGACCAGGTACGGCGCGCGGATGTAGTTCTTGCCGAAGCGCACGTGGCTGGTGGTGATGGAGCCGGCTTTCTTGGAGTCGTAGACGAAGTAGCCCTGCGCGTACTGGCCGGTCTCCTCGCTGATTATCTTGATGGTGTTCTTGTTGGCGCCGACGGTGCCGTCCGAGCCCAGGCCGAAGAACAGCGCGCGGAAGGTGTCCGCGGGCTCTATGGACCAGTCCTGGTCGTACTTGAGGCTGAGGTTGGTGACGTCGTCGTTGATGCCGACCGTGAAGCCGTTCATGGGAGCGGAGGCGGAGAGATTGTCCACTACGCCCTTGACCATGGCCGGGGTGAACTCCTTGGAGCCGAGGCCGTAGCGGCCGCCGACTATGACGGGGAGTTCCTTGAGCGCGCCGGCCTTGTAGGCGTTGGCGCAGGTGGTCAGCACGTCCTGGTAGAGCGGCTCGCCCAGGGAACCGGGCTCCTTGGTGCGGTCAAGCACCGCTATCGACTTTACGGTCTTGGGAAGGGCTTTTATGAAGTCGGCCTCGGAGTAGGGCCTGTAGAGGCGGACCTTGATGACGCCGACCTTTTCGCCGGAGTTCCTGACCAGGTAGTTGACGGTTTCCTCTACGGTGTCCGCGCCGGAAGCCATGACCACCATGACCTTTTCCGCGTCGGGGGCGCCGACATAGTCGAACAGCCCGTACTTGCGGCCGGTCAGTTTCTCGAACTGGCCCATGGCTTCCTTGACCATGGTCGGCACGGCGGAGTAGAACTTGTTGCAGGCCTCGCGGGCCTGGAAGAAGACGTCGGGGTTCTGGGCGGTGCCGCGCAGCTGCGGGTGCTCGGGGTTGAGGCCGCGGGCCTTGTGCTCGGCTATGAGCTTCTCGCTGATCATGCCGCGCATGACCTCGGCGGAGATGGGCTCCACCATGTTCAGCTCGTGGCTGGTGCGGAAACCGTCGAAGAAGTGCAGGAAGGGCACGCGGGTCTTGAGCGTGGCGGCCTGGGCGATAAGCGCGAAGTCCATGGCCTCCTGGGGATTGGCCGAAGCCAGCATGGCCCAGCCGGTCTGGCGGCAGGCCAGCACGTCGGAGTGGTCGCCGAAGATGCTCAGCGCGTGGCTGGCCACGGCGCGGGCGCTTACGTGGAAGACCGTGCTGGTCAGTTCGCCGGCGATCTTGTACATATTGGGGATCATCAGCAGCAGGCCCTGGCTGGCGGTGAAAGTGGTGGTCAGCGCGCCGGCGGTCAGCGAACCGTGGACCGCGCCGGATGCGCCGCCCTCGCTCTGCAGTTCGGAGACCAGCGGGATGGTCCCCCATATGTTCTTCTCGCCCTTGGCGGACCAGACGTCGGAAAGCTCGCCCATCACGGAGGAAGGGGTTATCGGGTATATGGCTATGACCTCGTTGGTCTTATGGGCCGTATAAGCCGCGGCCGTATTGCCGTCCATCGCAATTCTGTTCTTTGACATTGTTGGTATCTCCTTGATAGGTTACTGCGGAAAGCGGGTAACTGACGATCCAATTATAGCATTTCCGGGGACAGTATACTTAATTCCGCCCGGCGCGGCTCCGTGAGTCACCCCAGAGCCCGGCGGATACCGGGAATTAAGTATACTGTCCCCGTTTTGTATAATTGGGATATGGAAAACGCACCCAGGAAACCCACACCGTCAATAAAGCCCAACCTCGGCCGCCACCAGGACCCGACCGTCCGGCGCTCCAATTTCGAAGAGGTCGCCCTCGGCTTCGGTCAGGACGAGGCCGTCACCGAGGCCGCCAGGTGCCTCAACTGCCGCAACAAGCCCTGCGAGCTGGCCTGCCCGGTCAACGTGAAGATACCCGAGTTCGTGGACCTGGTCTACCGCGGCAAGGTCGGCGAGGCCGCTTCCAAGATCTTCGAGACCTCCCTTTTCCCGGCTATCTGCGGCCGGGTCTGCCCGCAGGAGAACTATTGCGAGAAGGCCTGCGTCATAAAGGACAAGTTCGGCCCGGTTTCCATAGGCCGGCTGGAACGATTCACCGCCGACTACGCCCGCAATAACGGCCTGATAGTCCCCCCGCCCTGCGCCCCCGACACCGGCAAAAAGGTCGCCTGCGTGGGCTCCGGCCCTACCTCGCTGGCAGTGGCCGCCGAGCTGCGCAAGCTGGGCCACGCCGTCACGGTCTTCGAGGCCCTGCACGAGTTCGGCGGGGTGCTGAGCTACGGCATCCCCACCTTCCGCCTGCCGCGCGAGGTGGTCCGCTTCGAAGTGGACATGCTGCGCAAGATGGGAGTGAGGTTCCTCAAGAACGTACTGGTGGGCAAATCCATCACCGTAGAGGAACTCAAAAAGGATTTCGATATCGTATATATAGGCTCCGGCGCCGGGCTGCCCAGCCCGATGAACGTGCCCGGCGAGGACCTGGTCGGCGTTTACAGCTCCAACGAGTTCCTCACCCGCGTGAACCTGATGCAGGCCTACCGGTTCCCCGAGACCGATACCCCCTACTATATAGGAAAGAAGGTGATAGTGGTGGGCGGCGGCAATACCGCCATGGACTCGGCCCGCTGCGCCATGCGCCTGGGCCCGGAAAGCGTGACCCTGCTCTACCGCCGCACCCGGGCCGAGATGCCCGCCCGCGCCGAGGAAGTGGAGAACGCGATGGAGGAGGGCGTGAAATTCGAGTTCCTGACCGCCCCGCTGGAGCTGGAAGGCGACGAGAAGGGCGCGCTCAGGCGAATGAAGTGCATACGCATGGAACTGGGCGAGCCGGACGCCAGCGGGCGCCGCAGGCCGGTGCCGCAGAAAGGCTCCGAATTCTGGCTGGAGGCGGACAGCATAGTGGTCGCCATAGGCCAGAGCCCCAACCCGGTCATACAGCAGACCACGCCCGGCCTGGAGACCAACAAATGGGGCGGGATAGTGATAGACGAGGCCACGGCCGGGACCTCGCTGGACGGGATATACGCCGGCGGCGACGTGGTCCGCGGCGGCGCGACGGTCCTGCTTGCGATGAAGGACGGCAAGGCCGCCGCTAAGGCCATAGACGAAAAACTTTCGGCAGGGAGCGCAAAATGAGCCACGATATATACTCTACCGAAGGTCTTTACCGCATAACGGAGAAAACCGATCTCTCCCCTGCCGTCTCGAGGCATGTCATATACGCCCCCCTTATCGCCGCCAAGGCGAAGGCCGGGCATTTCGTGATCCTCCGCGCCGGGGAGGGCGGAGAGCGCATCCCCGTCACGCTGGTGGACTGGGACCCGGATAACGGCACCGTGACGGTCATCATACAGGCTATCGGCAAGAGCACTATCCGCATGAACGCCATGAAGACCGGCGATTCGTTCACCGACGTGGCCGGCCCGCTGGGCACCCCGGTGGAGATAAAGAAATGGGGCACCGTGCTGGGCGTGGGCGGCGGCGTAGGCATAGCCGAACTCTACCCCATAGCCAAGGCCTACAAAGACGCGGGCAATAAGATCGTTTCCGTCCTGGGCGCGCGGTCGAAGGACCTCCTGATACTGGAGAGCGAAATGGCCGCGCTCGGCGAGGTAATAGTAACCACGGACGACGGCTCCGCCGGCAAAAAAGGTTTGGTCACCGACGCGATGAAGGAACTTTACGCCGCCGGCAAGGCGCCGGACGCCATCTTCACCATCGGCCCTGTAATCATGATGAAATTCGTCGGCGAGACCTCCCGGCCTCACGGCACACCCACCTTCGCCAGCCTAAACCCTATAATGCTCGACGGCACCGGCATGTGCGGCGGCTGCCGGGTGGAGGTCGGCGGAAAACCTAAATTCGCCTGTGTGGATGGCCCTATGTTCGACGCTCACCAGGTCAACTTCGACCAGCTGATGAAGCGTACCGCCGCCTACCGCGAGCAGGAGCGCTCGGCGCTGGACAGATATTCGAAAGAACATAACTGCCGCATCGGTCTTCATTGAGGGTTTGACAGGCCGAGGCGATTAGTGGCAGAATTCAGTCGGGTAGTTAAGACAGCACAGTGATCGGGGAGGAAAACAATGAAAAAAATACGGCTCTTCCGGGTTTGCTGTGCATGATTTATATGCTTTTTAGCTATGAAATGCCCCGTTTATAACTGGTACCAATC
>JAVVFK010000062.1:0-11285 GCA_032251015.1 Elusimicrobiales bacterium | reverse complement strand
GGCATGAAGGCTTCGGACGTGATCGTCGCGGTCAACAAGGACCCCAACGCCCCCATCTTCAATGTCGCCAGGCACGGCGTCGTGGGGGACGTGCACGAGATACTGCCGAAGCTTATAGAAACGCTGAAGAAGAGGGGGAAATAGCCCGCCGCCGGGGGGCGGGGGCCTCCCGGATTTTTAGGCGGCGCGGGTCCCGTCCGGGGGCTGACGGCTTTTTGTGACCTTATTCAACCGCCTCCTACTGATAATATTCGGCATAGGCCTGATCCCGATAATTCCTACCGGGGGCTTTCTCTTTTATTACCAGTCCGTGGCCAAGGAGAACGTCCTCACGCTGCACCAGAGCCTCTCCGGCATGGCCGGCGTGGCGGCCGCCGCCCACCTGGAGGCGCTGGTCAAGGAGGTCTCCTGGCTCGCCTCCTCCGCCGGAAAGGACGAGAAGGAACTGGTCTCTTCTGCCCTGGGCCGGCAGGGGCGTTTCGCCCTGGCGGCCGTGCTCGACCGACAAGGAAGGGAAATTCACAAGGACGGAACTTTCCAGGCCAAGAGGCTTTTCGGCGAGCTTGATTTTTCGGGCAGCCATCTTTTCTCATCCGCCTCCTCTTCGGGTAAGCCCGTTTTCGGGAATTTCGAGCTGGTATACGACCTGCCGGTGTGCCATCTCTTCTACCCGCTCCGGGACGGCCGCTGGTTCTTCGCCGCCGTGGACCTGCGCGAACTTTTCGCCCTGCTGGGCCGGCAGCGCATAGGCTCCGCCGGCGGGGTCTATCTCGCCGATTCGTCCGGCGGGCTTTTCGGCTCCCCGGCCGGCGTTCCGCCCGTGGACCCTGACGCGCTGAAAGACCTTTTCTCAGGGGAGTCGCGCTATTCCGCGGATATCGCCGCCCGGAACGCCGCTTATATCGGGGCCTTCAGCCCCGTTCCCGGTTTCGACCTGATCGTGGTCACACTGCAGGCCCGCAGCGACGCTTTCCGCGGGATCAACCTCATAACTTCCCTGATCGTCTTCTTCCTGCTGGCCATCTCCACCGTGTTCTATTTTTCCGCGCTTCTGCTCAGCCGGCGGCTGATCGGCCCCGTCGCGGAACTGATGGCCGGCGCCGCCAGGGTCACGGGGCAGAACTTCAAGGAACCGGTCAGGGAAGAGACGGGCATAAGGGAGTTCGCCGAACTGCTCAAGGCCTTCAACGCGATGATGCGCGAGGTGGACCGCTACCAGGAGATGCAGGTGGAGAAGGTCCTGGAGGAGAAGCAGAAAACCGACCTGCTTATCAGCCTTCTGCACGACGCCATGATCCTTTGCGATATGAGGGGGGAACTCGTCTACGCCAATTCCCGCGCCCGCGCCCTGCTCGGCCTCGGCCAGGCCGGCGGGGAGAACGAGGAGGCCCGCCGCAGGATAAGCGATATAGTCAAGCTCCGGGCCGTAAAGGGCGAGGTGATAGACCTGGACACTCCGTCGGGCGAGAAGCTATGGTTCCGGGTGAATATACAGACCCTTTCCCCGCGGAAGCAGAAGCCCGCTATCTTCATCCTGCTGCGCGACGTCACCGCCGAGCGGCAGCTGCAGGCGATGAAGGACGAGTTCTTCCATTCGGTGGCGCACGACCTGCGCGCGCCGCTGCTGTCCATGCAGGGCCATATACGGCTGCTAGAGAAGCCTCTCGCCGGCGACGCGGAGAAGTCCGGCCGCCTGGCCCAGATAAAGTCGTCCAGTTCACGCATCTTCGAGCTGCTGGAGAACATCCTGGACATCTCCCGGATGGAGAGCGGCAGCGTGAAACTCGACAGGGAGATCTTTCCCGCCGTTGAACTCTCCGGGACGGCGGCCGTACGCTTCGGGCACCTTTTCGAGGAAAAAGGCGTGAAGCTGGAGGTGTCCGTGCCGGAAGACCTCCGCGTCGGGGGGGACCGGAAGATGCTGGAACGCCTGCTGGAGAACCTTGTTTCCAACGCCCTGAAGTTCACCCCGGAGGGGGGGACGGTCTCCGTTTCGGCCGCGCCCGCCGAGGGCGGCGCGGAGTTCGTGGTGGCGGACACGGGTCCGGGCATACCGGAGGAAGAACTCGAAAGCGTCTTCGACAAGTATTCCCGGGCCAAGGGCGCCGATAAACCGGGTTTCGGTCTCGGCCTGGCCATCGCCAGGCGGATAGTGGACCTGCACGGCGGCAGCATAAAGGTATCGGCCGGGCCCGGCGGCGTCTTCAGGGTTTTCTTGCCCTCCCAATGATATATATATAAAATTAGGGCTTCCGGTCTCTGAAAAGCCGGAGCCCGGAACTCATCCAAAGGCTGGAACATGAAAGTGACATCGGCAAAACAAACATCCAATAAGAAAATGTACGCGGCCGTCGCGGTATTTTCCGTTCTCTGGCTCGCTTTCTCCGGGCTCGGCGAACTGGTCAAGCGCATGGACAACGGCTGGCATCACCTGGTCCTTAACCTCCCGCTGGCTCTCAATAACGCGGCCAGTCTTGTGGGCAGCGACAGCACGGAAGGCTACCGGTATCTTTTCGGCAAATATATCACGAAGCCCGCGAATCCGAAGATCACTATCGCCGCCATAGACGAACTGACGATAGAGGAGTACGGCTGGCCGATGCCGCGCAATTATTACGGCGACCTGGTGAAAGCGCTGGACCGCCTCGGCGCGAAAGGCATAGTCTTCGACGTTCTGGTCAGCGCCAGCAGGAAGGACAAGCCGGCGGCCAACAGGCGTTTCGTCGAGGAGACGGCCCGGTCCGGCAAGGTCGCCAACCTCCTCCACAGGGACGCCACCTCCAACAAGTTCATCCATCCCATAAAAGGCCTCGCCGAGGCCAGCGCGATAATGGCCCAGCCGCACGTGGAGCAATTTGTAGACGACGACGGCCAGATCCGGAAATACCCGCCGTTCTGGGTGGGCGGAAGATCGGAGGACGGGACTTTTAAATATATAACCTACGCCGACGCCGGACTCGCCAATACCGCTATCGGCAAGGAATATCCGGACTTGCCCGTTTCTTCCCTGGGGATAGCCGGCCTGGCTTTCTACACCGGCAAGCATCTTACCCATCTGTTCTTCGAATACCAGGACCCGGACGCGGTTTTCCCGGCGAAAATACTGCGTTACCGGGATTTCGTCCAGCGGAAAAAACATCCCGGCTGGTCCACCGATCCGAAGGCGATCACCTCCTCCAGTTTCCGGCATATATCCATAGCCGACATACTCAGCGGGCGTATCAGCGAAGATGAACGGGAAGCCATAAAGGAAGGGATAGTCATTGTGGCGGCCACGGCGGTAGGCGCCTTCGATCATTCGCCCAGCCCCTTCCATTTCCAGTTCCCGGGAGCCGAAGTCCACGCGACGTTCCTGGATAACGCCATCGCGGACGACTTCCTGGAAGAATCTTACGTGATGATGCTCCTGATACTGCTGCTTCCCTGGGTGCCGGTGGTGCTCCGACGGTATTCATTGGCCCTGCTCGTCTCGGTCTGCTCGGGTCTGCTCGCGGCGCTCGCGGTCGGCTATGTCGTGCTGCTCGCCGGCGGAACCATTTTTCCGTTCGTCTCGGTGTCGCTTTCCCTCTTCCTGCCTTTCGCGTATATAACCGTGGATAAGGGCCTCGCGGAGGGCCGAGAGAAGAAGTGGATCAAGAACACCTTCGGGCAGTACCTCTCCCCCAAGGTCGTGGAGCTTATCACCAAGGACCCGTCCAAACTCTCGCTGGGCGGCGAGAAGCGCGACATGACGGCCTTCTTCCTGGACCTGGCCGGCTTCACCACGATGTCGGAGAAGCTCAACCCGGAAGAACTCACGAAAATGCTCAACGAGTATCTTTCGGCCCTTACTGAAGTCATACTTAAGCACGACGGCACCGTAGATAAGTATATGGGCGACTGTATAATGGCTTTCTGGAACGCTCCACTCGATCAGACCGATCACCGTGAGCGAGGCATCCTGACCGCCATAGACTGCCAGACGGAAATGACCCGCCTCAATGAGTCCCTGACCCAGTTCACCGTAAAGCCAGCATGCCGCGTCGGAGTGAACTCCGGTCCCATGGTCGTCGGCAACATGGGCTCCAGGAACCGGCTCTCCTATACCGTAATGGGAGACACCGTCAACCTCGCCTCACGTATGGAAGGCGCCAATAAGTTCTTCCACTCCAGTATAATGACCAGCGAATATACCTTCGAGGATATCAAAGACAAGTTCGACTACCGCTACCTGGGCAGCATCCGGGTGGTGGGCAAGGCCATCCCAGTGAAGGTTTACGAGCCTTTCGCCCGCAAAGGGGAGGGGGCGGACGACGTGAAGAAAATGCTTAAGCATTACGAGGCGGGGATAGAGAAATTCTACAAGGGCGAATACAAGGCTTCGGTCAAGGACTTCAAGGCGGCTCTGGCCGCCCGGCCCGGGGACGGGCCTTCCCAGTACTACGTCCAGACGGCCGAGGCCTACGCCAAGGAACCGCCCAAAGACTGGGACCAGTCCTTCAACCTGACGTCGAAGGGATGAACATATAATGACCATATTCTGGCGGCTGCTGCTCTCCCATCTGCTGGCGGACTTCACGCTTCAGTTCAACATCGTCAACAAGCTCAAGCGTCAGGGCATGCCGGGGATGGTCATACACTGCATGACCCATTTCGTCGTGTCCGCCGCGCTGGTCTGGCAATGGCTGCCCGACGTCTGGTTCACGGTCGGGCCGCTGCCCTTCAACGGCTGGACCTGCATGGTGCTGCTCCTGGTGACGCATTTCATGGTGGACCAGTTGCGCGTGTACACGATGAAGACGCTGCATTTCAGGGACAACAGCGTAAGCTTCTTCGTGGACCAGTTCCTGCACGTGTACGTGCTCTTCCTGCTCTCCCCCGTGTTCGTGCTGGACGGCGGCTTCCTGGTGCCGGAGAAATGGGTCGGCGTGCTCTCCATGCTGGTCATAGTCACCCATGCCTCCACGGTCCTCATCTATTTCATCGAAAAGGACCTGCACCAGAAGGAATTCCCGACTTTCGACGAGAAGTATTTCCTGATATTCGAACGCGTGGTGCTGTGGGCGTTCTTCCTGGTCAAGGGCTGGTACTGGGCGCCTTTCGCCGCGGCCTGGGTAGCGCAGATGGTCTACGTCCGCAAGAAGCGTATACTGGACCTTTCCCGTATCAACATAACGGTCAGCGTCCTGGTAGCCGTGATCTGCGGACTATGGGCGCGCTATATATACTACGGCGCTTTCTGAACCCCGCAGGGGACGACTATATGCTTCCTGCTGAACCTGAACTGCTGAATAAACCCCTGGACGAGGCCGTTTTCTCTTTTCTCGACGTGGAGACCACCGGCCTCTCGCCGCTCTCCGCCCGGGTCTGCGAGGTGGCGGCGGTCAGTTTCCGCGGCGCCGAGCGGCTGGGCACGCTGGCCGAACTGGTGAACCCCGGCGGGCCCATCCCGCCGGTCTGCTCGGCGATACACGGCATCACGGACGAGATGGTCAGGGACAGTCCCTCTTTCGCGGGGGTGGCGCCCCGCCTGCTGGCCATGCTGGAGAACACCGTCATAGTGGGGCATAACGCCGACTTCGACATCAGGTTCCTGCGGGCCGAATGCGGGCGCGTGGGTCTCCGGTTCCCCGGCCTGCCGGTGGTCGACACCCTCTCCATCGCCAGGAAGAACTGGAAATTCCAGAGCAACAGGCTGGGCAATATCGCGGCGGAACTCAATATCTCCAGCGAAGGCTGGCACCGTGCCCTCGCGGACGTGGAGACCACCCGCAGGATATTCGACCACTTCGTAGGAGCGCTCAGGTCCGCCGGCACGGTCACCGTCGGCGACCTGTGGAAAAATTCCGGAGGAAAAACATCATGAAGCCTTTTGAACTTGGCCGCATCCCCACTATCTGCGATTTCGCCGACGTGGCCTTCGGCCGGCGGCGCACCGCCGTGACGCCTCGCGCGCTCAGGCTGATAGTCGCGCGCAGGGCGGGGCTGGAGAAACTTCTCTCCGACGACCGGGTGATGTACGGCATAAACACCGGCTTCGGCGAGCTGGCCAGCCAGAGGGTCTCCCGGGAAAAGCTCCGGAGCCTGCAGGTGAACCTGATACGCAGCCACGCCTGCGGCGTTGGGGCCCCGCTCGAAGACGCGGAGTGCCTGGCGCTCATGTTCGCGCGCGCCAACGAACTCGCCATGGGCAATTCCGGCGTTCGGCCCATTGTCGTGAAAACCCTTTCGGCCATGATAAATAAGGGCGTGATCCCTTTTATCCCCTCCAAGGGCTCGGTCGGCGCCAGCGGCGACCTGGCCCCTTCCGCGCACATGGCGCTGACTCTCATCGGGGAGGGCATGGCCAAGTACGCGGGTTCGGATAAGTGGCTCCCTTCGGCCGCCGTTATGAAGAAGGCCGGCATAAAACCGGTGCAGCTGGCCGAGAAAGAGGGGCTGGCCCTTATTAACGGCACACAGGCCATGAAGGCCGTGGGCGGCCTGGCGCTTTTCGAGGCGATAAACCTTTTCGACGCGGCCGTGCTGGCCGGCGCCATGAGCGTGGAGGCGCTCAAGGGCACCCCGGTGGCTTTCGACAGGCGCATCCACGCGCTCAAACCGCATCACGGCCAGCGCGAAGTCGCCGCGGCGCTGGATGGCCTTCTCAAGGGAAGCCCTATACGCGCTTCCCACGCGCGCGACGACAAGCGCGTGCAGGACCCGTATTCGCTGCGCTGCATGCCGCAGGCCATGGGCGCCGCCCGCGACGCGCTGGGCTACGCGCTGGAGGTCTTCGAGACCGAACTGGCCAGCGTCACCGACAATCCCCTGCTGGTCGAGGGGAAAAAGAAAGGGTCCATAGAGGTGCTCTCCGGCGGCAACTTCCACGGGCAGGCCGTCGCTTTCGCCGCCGACTTCGCGGCCATAGCCGTCACGGCGCTGGGCAACATCTCCGAGCGCCGTATCGCGCAGCTGGTGGGCGATTTCAAGATACTCCCGCCGTTCCTGGCGCGGGACCCGGGCGCGGAATCGGGGTTCATGATCGCGCACGTCACGGCGGCGGCGCTCTGCAACGAGAACAAAGTGCTCAGCCACCCGGCCAGCGCCGATTCCATATCGACCTCCGCCAACAAGGAGGACTTCGTCAGCATGGGCATGACGGCGGCCCTCAAACTCAGGGAAGTCGTGCGCAACACGGCGCGCGTGACCGCCATCGAGCTGATGGCCGCCGCCGAAGGCGTGGAGTTCCACCGCCCGCTGAAGTCCAGCCGTCCCCTGGAGAAGGTCCTCTCCAGGCTGCGCGAGATATCGCCCGCCTTCAAAGGCGACGAGGTCTTTTCCGGCCGCATAGAGACCGTGGCCGCGGCGGTCCTCGGCGGCCATTTCACCGAGTAAAGGAGAGAAGATGATCGCTCACAAGAATATCCGCGCGCCGCGCGGGAACAAAATATCCTGCAAGGGCTGGCAGCAGGAAGCCGCCCTGCGCATGCTGATGAACAACCTCGATCCCGAGGTGGCCGAACGCCCGGAGGAGCTGGTGGTCTACGGCGGCCGCGGACGGGCCGCCCGCGACTGGGCCTGCTACGACACTATCGTTAATTCCCTGCGCAAACTCGGCAACGACGAGACGCTGCTCATCCAGTCGGGCAAGCCGGTCGGCGTCCTGCGCACGCACGAGCATTGCCCGCGCGTGATACTGGCCAACTCCAACCTGGTGGGCAAGTGGGCCGACTGGGAGACCTTCGACGAGCTGGAGCGCAAAGGACTTATGATGTACGGCCAGATGACGGCCGGTTCCTGGATCTATATCGGCACGCAGGGCATACTGCAGGGCACCTATGAGACCTTCATGGCCCTGGCCCGCAAGCATTTCCGCGGCGGCGACCTGTCCGGCAAACTGACCGTCACCGGCGGGCTCGGCGGTATGGGCGGAGCCCAGCCCCTGGCCGTAACCATGGCCGGCGGCGTGGCCATAGTCGTGGAGGCGGACGAGACCCGCATACAGAAGCGTCTCGACACCGCTTACGTCGACACCATGGCCCGCAGCCTCGACGAGGCGCTGCGCCTGGCCGACACCGCCGTAAAGGAAAAACGGCCTCTCTCCATCGGCCTTCTCGGCAACTGCGCCGAGGTATTGCCCGAGATGGCGCGCCGCGGCGTTAAGGTGGACGTACTTACCGACCAGACCTCCGCCCACGACCCGCTTCGCGGTTATATACCGAAGGGGTATTCGCTGAAAGCCGCCGCGGAACTCCGGAAGAGGGACCCGAAGAGATACGTCAGGCTGGCGATGGAGTCGATGGCCATACACGTGCAGGCCATGCTGAAGATGCAGAAGGCCGGCGCCGTCACTTTCGATTACGGCAACAATATCCGCACGATGGCCTTCCGCCAGGGTGTCAAGAAAGCCTACGATTTCCCCGGTTTCGTGCCCGCCTATATACGCGACCTGTTCTGCGAGGGCAAGGGCCCGTTCCGGTGGGCGGCGCTTTCCGGCGACCCGAAGGACATAGCCGTCACCGACAAGGCCGTGCTGGACCTTTTTCCGCGCGACGCCCACCTGCGCCGCTGGATGGACATGGCCTCGAAGAAGGTGAAGTTCCAGGGTCTCCCTTCGCGTATCTGCTGGCTCGGCTACGGCGAGCGCCGCCTGGCGGGCCTGCGCTTCAATGAGCTGGTGAAGAAGGGAAAGATCTCGGCCCCCGTCGTCATAGGCCGCGACCACCTGGACTCCGGATCCGTCGCCAGCCCTTTCCGCGAGACCGAGTCCATGAAGGACGGCTCCGACGCCATAGCCGACTGGCCCATACTCAACGCGCTTGTGAATACGGCCTCCGGCGCCAGCTGGGTGTCTTTCCACCACGGCGGCGGGGTCGGCATGGGCTATTCGCTGCACGCGGGGCAGGTCATCGTCGCCGACGGCACGAAAGAGGCGGCCCTGCGGCTGGACCGCGTGCTGACCAACGACCCGGCCATGGGAGTGCTGCGCCACGCCGACGCCGGGTACAAGATCGCCAGGGACTTCGCGCGCCGCAAGGGCGTGAAGATTCCCATGCTCAAATAACAGGAGGAGATACTATGGCCAATGACTTCAGTTTCGACGTCGTTTCCAAGGTGGAGCCCACCCTGGTGGACGAGGTTATAAATAATTCCCTGAAAGAGATAGCCAACCGCTACGACTTCAAGGACACAAATTCCGAGATCTCCTACGACAAGAAGGCCAATGTCCTGAACCTGGTCTCCTCGGACGACTTCAAGGTCAAGGCCCTCTACGACGTCCTGCTGACCAGGATGGCCAAACGCGGCCTGCCGCTCAAGAACTTCCAGCCCGGCCAGCCCGACAGCGCGCTGGGCGGCCGCGCCAAGATGGAGGTCAAGGTACAGCAGGGGATCCCCCAGGACAAGGCCAAGGAGATGGTGCGTTTCGTGAAGGACAACAAGTTAAAGGCCACCGTGGCCATACAGGGAGACATACTGCGCGTCACCTCCCGTTCCAAGGACGAGTTGCAGACGATAATGGGCCTGCTGAAAGGCAAGGACTTCGGGATAACCCTGCAGTTCGACAACTTCCGCTGACACATGGCCGTCCTTTACACCGGGATCGACCAGCTGCTGACCTTCGCGGGCGATAAAGCGCCCCGCGCGGGGTCGGCCATGCGCAATACCGGCCTGGTGAAGGATGCTGCCGTTCTGACCGACGGGGGCTTAATAGCCGCCGCCGGACCGCGGGCCGAAGTGGAGCGTCATCCGCTGGCGAAAAAAGCGAAGAAGGTGGAGGTCCGCGGCGTCTGCCTGCCTGGTTTCGTGGACAGCCACACTCACGCCGTCTTCGCCGAGCCGCGGCTGAAGGATTTTTCCATGCGCACCGCCGGCGCCACCTACCAGGAGATAAAAGCCTCCGGGGGAGGGATCGTCTCCAGCATCGGCGCGGTGCGCGGGCAGGCCCCCGGGGCCATGGCTGAACAGCTGGTCCGCCGCGCGGACCTCTTCCTGCGCTGCGGCACGACCACCATCGAGGTCAAGAGCGGCTACGGGCTCAGCCTGGATTCGGAACTCAAGATGCTCCGCGCGGTGAAGGCCGCGGCAATTAAAACCCCGCTGGAGATGCTGCCCACTCTTCTGGCCGCTCACGGCGTCCCGCCGGAGTTCAAAGGAGAGCCCCAAAAGTACCTGGACTATGTGATCCGGGAGATATTGCCGGCGACGGTAGCGGAGAAACTGGCCGTTTTCGCGGACATCTTCTGCGAGAAAGGTTATTTTACCCCGGAGCAGACCCGCGCATATCTCAAGGAGGCCGCTCGGCTGGGCCTCAGGCCCAAAGTCCACTCCGAGCAGCTTTCGAACTACGGCGGCACCATGGCCGGCGCCGCCGCCGGCGCCGTCAGCGCCGACCACGCCGACCATGTCTTCGCCGAAGATATCTCCGCGATGCGCGAAGCCGGCACCATAGCGACGCTGCTGCCCGCGTCAAATTATTATCTCGGCCTCGCAAAGTACCCGCCGGCGCGGGAGATCATCGAGGCCGGCGTCCCGGTCGCGCTGGCCACCGATTTCAATCCCGGCACCTGCCCGTGCTGGAACATGCAGTTCGTCCTTTCTGTCGCCTGCACCCACTGCGCGATGACGCCGGAGGAGGCGCTCTGCGCCGCCACGGTCAACGGGGCCTGGGCTCTCGGCATAGGCGGCGTGTGCGGCTCGGTAATGCCGGGAATGCGCGCGGACCTGGCTTTCTTCGACGCCGAAGATTACCGGGAACTCTGCTATTATTTCGGCGACAGCCAGTGCGGGATGACGGTGAAGGGCGGCGAGGCCGTTTTCGCCGGGGGTCGGGGAAAGACCGGAGGAAAAAGATGAAGATAGTTCTTTTCGATATAGACGGGACCCTGATCAAGGCGGGAGGGGCCGGCGTCCGTGCCCTTAATCACGCCGTCCGCGAGATGACGGGCTGCAAGGAGGCCTGCAAGGCTTTCGAGCTTCAGGGCGCGACCGATAAATGCAATTTCGACCTGGCCTTCAAGGCGGGCAAGGGGCGCAGGCCCACGAAGAAGGAGATGGCGGAACTCGTGCGGCTCTATGTCGCCAGGCTTCCGGAAGAGGTAAAAGCCTCTCTCAAAGCGAAGAAATACGAGAAGGTCAAAGGCGTGGAGAAGTTCCTGGGAAAGCTGTCCAGGACCCCCGGCGTCATGATAGGTCTGGGCACCGGGAATCTCAAGGACGGCGCTTTCATAAAACTCGGCCCCTCGGGCTTTATGAAGTATTTCGCGTTCGGCGGCTACGGCTGCGACTCCCACCACAGGGCCGAAGTGCTGGAAAAAGCCGCGGAG
>JAVVFK010000061.1:0-11307 GCA_032251015.1 Elusimicrobiales bacterium | reverse complement strand
CCTCACAGTCGGGGGACTCGGGCGGTTCCATGGGCGGGGACGATCTGACCGCACAGCAGCAGGAGAAGCCGTTCCCGTTCCTCGCCGTATGGCCCAACCAGATACACTTCGGGAAAGTAAAGAGATACGAAACGGCCCACCGGCTGGTATCGGTCATGAACACCGGAGGCGCCGCGCTGCGCGTCAAGAGGGTCGCTAACCTGGACCCCGACGCGCCGTTCCGCGTAACCGGGAACTCATGCAACGGCAAGACCCTCAATCCGGGCGCGTCGTGCTCGTTCCGGGTCAGGTTCAACCCGCTGGGGATAAAGGGCGAGTATATCTCCGGTTTCGACATCGAAACCGACGACAGCGATAATAATTCCTACTACAACGGCCTGGTAGAGGTGCGGGGCGGCTCGGCCTACAATTACTGGGCCTACCTGCTGCGCTATTACAAACTCTCCGGCACACTGGGAAAGGCCGAGTTCGGCCGGATCAGCGCGGGATCCAGCCTCACGCAGAACATCCACGTGATAAACACCACCGGAGAAACTTGGCGGGACATCAAGCTTGATAAGAAAGAACTGCCCGCCGCCTATACGATAGCCTCGGAGACCTGCTCGGGCAAGACCTTCGGCGCCTGGGGCTACTGCCGGATCACGGTGCAATTCGCTCCGACGGATGGGAATGTCCGCAGGCTCGACCGGAACTACGGCAAATACAACTTCATGAACATCAATACCCAGGCCCGGGGGGTCAGTGCCAACCCGCGCTACCCGGAAGTCATCGAAAGCCTGAACTTCTCTAAGCCCCGGGGCGTGATAAAGCTGACCGCCAAGGGCGGAGTACTCAGCCACCAGCGCCGCGTCAAGACTTCGGTCCAGGTAACGGGAGAAGCCTGCGCTAAATTCCCCGTTAAAGGGGCTCTGCGGTCGGGAAGGTTCTGGTATTTCAGGTAGTCCCCGGCCGTGAACTCCGGGAAAACCCGTCCGCCAGGCGGACGGGTTTTTTTTGTCATTCCGAAAGGAAAGAGAGCCGGGCCCCCGGCTCCGCGCCGCAAGCGGCGGCGGCGCCGGAGGCTATCTCCAGCACGTAAGTCCCGGACCCGGAGACCCTGGCGACTTCCGCGTCCCCCGCACCGGGCCGCGAGCGCGGCACACCGGCCGCGACGGAAGATATCCTCAGGGTCCCGTCGATGAACAGTATGTCCAGGTCTACCAGCGTGTTCTTCATCCAGAAAAGCCGGTCGCCGCCCGAGGGAAAAACGAAGAGCATGCCCGAGTCCGGGGCGAGGCGGGCCCTGTTCATCAGGCCCCGGGCCTGCTCCTCCGGGGTGAGCGCGAGTTCCACGCTTATTTTCTTCCCGCAGGGCAGGACCGCGTATCTTATCTCGGTAATATCGTAGGCGCGGGGCGTCCCGTTCCCGGCGGGACCGCCGCAGGCCGCCAGCGCCAGCAGCAGGGGCAGCGCCCGCCTCACGGCAGTGCCTTCCCGCCCGCGGCGGTGCCGGTGGACGGGGAGACCTCCTCTTCCGGAGGCAGGGCGGCTTCGGCGGCGTCGAGACGCCGTTTTATCTCGCCCGCACGGCGCCAGTAGTAGGGGAGGTCCAGGCCGTAAACACGGAAGACCCCGTCCAGCCCCCCGGTGTTCTTATAAAGGGCCGCGGCCTCCCTCAGGGGAACGTTCCTCTCGAGCGCCAGTTCGGAGAGCGCGATCAGTTCCTGCCTGTGAAAGCCTCTCTCGCCCAGCGAGAGTATCTCCCTGACCGGTTCGCTGCCGCCGAAAAGAGAATAGGCCGAAGCCGTCCCGAGCTCTACGGCGTAAAGCCCGGCGAAACGCCGGAGGGGATTCTTGGGAGGGGCTTCTCCTTCTTCCCGCACCAGGCCGCCCGGGCTCACTTCCCCGCCCATATAAACCTGGGCCTCGGCCGGCGCCGCGTAAAGCGGCGCGGCCAGCAGGACCGTAAGGATGGTCGTTTTCACGGGAGGGCCGTCAGATAGAGGTGGTCACCAGCGTCTCGGTGCTGAGAACGCCGGGGATGGGCCGTATCTCCTGAACGACGGTGTTCGAAAGGGCGGGAAGATCGTCGGTCTCCATGTCGAGGACCAGGTCCCAGCGGCCGAAAACGGCCGACATATGGACCACGCATTTAAGCGCCTTCAGCCTGGAGAGGGCCTGCTTCTCCTTGCCGGGCATGAGTTTAACCAGTACAAGACCTGTAACCATTTTTTTCTCCTGAACCGCAGCGGGTGCTTTCCCCTTACAGATTATATCACCGAAAAGCCGCCCCGCGAAAGGGCCGCGGGGCGGGCGCGCCCGCCGATTATTCTATAATGTAGGTTCCTATGAGAGCACTTCTGCAGCGCGTACTGGAAGCTTCGGTCACGGTGGACGGCGGCGAGGCCGCCTCCATCGGCCCGGGACTGCTCGTCTTTCTCGGGGTGGGGCCGGACGATTCCGCCGAGGAAGCCGTCGCCCTCGCCGCCAAGACGGCCTCGCTCCGCATATTCTCCAACGCCGAGGGGAAGTTCGACCTTTCGGTGCTCGACGCCGGCGGGGAAGCTCTGGTGGTATCGCAGTTCACCCTCTACGCCGACTCCTCCAGGGGCAGGCGCCCGGATTTCACCGCGGCGGCCAAACCCGACAAGGCGGAGGCTCTCTACCTGGATTTTGCCGACGCCCTGCGCTCCAGGGGCGTCACCGTCAAGACCGGCGTATTCGGGGCGGACATGAAAGTGGGGCTCGTCAACGACGGGCCCGTCACGATCTGGCTGGACACGGATTAGGGCGGCATTGTCCGCGATCGGTGCCCGGAGCACTGCGACGGGCCGGATTAGGGCGGCGTCGCCCGCGGAGGCGGAAACATGAACATCATCATAGACAGGCGGCGGCTCAGGACCTCCTTCATGGAACTCGCCCGCATCCCTTCGCCCTGCGGCGGGGAGGGGGCGCTGGCGCGCCGGCTGGAACGGGAACTCAAAGGCCTGGGCGCGCGCGTCATGACGGACGGCGCGGGCCGAAAGACCGGCGGCGCCTGCGGCAACCTCCTGGCTTTCCTGCCCGGCACGGTGCCCGCCGAACCCCTGCTCCTGGCCGCCCACATGGACACCGTCGGTCCCTGCGCCCGGATCACGCCGATAGTCAAGGGCGGACGGATAACCTCCGACGGCACCAGCGTGCTGGGCGCCGACTGCAAGGCCGGGATAGCCGTGATGCTTGAGGCCGTGCGCGCCCTGCGCGCCGCCGGCGCGCCCGTGCCCCCGCTGGAGATGGTGTTCACCGTCAGCGAGGAGATGGGTCTGCTTGGCGCCCGCCACCTGGATTACTCGCGCCTGTCGGCGAAGCGGGGGCTGGTCCTGGACAGCGAACGCCCGCTGGAAGAGGTGACCGTCAGCGCGCCCGCCGCCGACCGAGTGGAGATCAAAGTTTACGGCGTGGCGGCCCACGCCGGCGTCGCGCCCGAGAGGGGGCTTTCGGCCATAGGACTGGCCGCCGAGGCGATCTCGAGGATGCGTCTCGGGCGCATCGACGGGGAGACGACGGCGAACATAGGAGTGATACGCGGGGGCGACGCCATCAACGTGGTGACGCCGCTGGTCGAACTTAAAGGCGAGGCCCGCAGCCACCGACCCGACAGGCTGAAGAGGCAGACCGGCCACATGGAGGACTGCTTCCGCCGCGCGCTGACCGGCAAATGGGTGAAGTCGGGCGACGGCAGGCTGAAGCCCTCGTACGAATTCCTGGCGGAAAGGAAGTATCCGAACATGAAGGTCCCGGGCTCCAGCCCGGTGCTGCGCCTGATCTCGGAAGCCATGAGGAAGAAGGGCATGAACATGAAGAAGACCGCCTCCGGCGGCGGCACGGACGCCAACGTTATGTACGGTCACGGCATAGAGGCGCCGGTGCTGGCCACCGGCATGAGGGAAGTGCACACCACCGGGGAGTACCTTATCCTCGACGAATTCCACGCCTGCGCCGGGATCGCCGCCGACGTCATAACGGGCTGGGCCTCGCGCGGGCCGGGGGTCGCGTGAGCGCCGCCCCTCTCCCTTTCCTCGCCGCCGCTCTCTCCGGCGTCCTGCTGGCCGTCTCGTTCCCGCCGCACGGGCTCTGGCCGCTGGCCTGGTCGGCCCTGCTGCCGCTCTTCTTCGCCGCCGTGCGCTCGGCCTCGCCGGCGCGCGCCGCGGCCCTCGGCGCCGCGGCCGGGGCCTTCTTCTACCCGGCCGCGCTGAGCTGGATGACGAATATCTTCAACCCCGCTCTCTCGCTGCTTTTCTGGGCGATATTCGCGCTCTGGATGGCGCTTCACTCCGCTCTCCTGAAATTCCTGTGGGACCGATTCGGGGCTGGCGGCATGGGGCAGCGCAACGCGGTACTTTGGGCCCTGCTGGCCGGGGTTACCTGGGCCGGCCTGGAATATTTACGTTCGGAAGCCTGGCCGCTGGCCTGCCCCTGGCTGGGGCTGGGCTACAGCCAGATGTCCGCGGCCCCGGCGCTGCAGACGATGAGCGTCTGGGGCGTGTACGGTCTTTCCGCCTTCATCGCTTCCGTCAACGCGGCCTGGGTCCTGCTGCTGCAAAAGAAATATCTCGCGCCGCTGCTGGCCGCCTTCCTCTGCGCGGTCGTATCGGCCTGGGGCCGCGACCGCCTGGCGGCCTTCGACACGGAGGCCGGCCGTCCCGTTAAGGCCGCTCTGCTGCAGGACGAGACGCTCGACCTCGAAAGCCTGCTCGAGCTGAGCCTGTCCCCGGCGGCGGCGGGGGTGGACCTGCTGGTCTGGCCCGAGTACGCCTTTTACATGAAGGGCGGAGAGGAAGCTCAATATTCGGAGCTGATATCGGAGCGTTTTAAGACCCTCTCCTCCGTAAATCTGATAGCCACGGGGATACAGGACGCGGACGAGGTAGCCGCCGGCCGCGGCGCCAATTTCGTCCTGGCGCTGGGGCCCGGCGGAGAGACCTACGGCCGCTACGACAAGCTTCACCCCGTGCCTTTCGTGGACGACGGCCTGACCCCGAACCCGGACCCGGCGCCGATCACGACGCCTCTCGGGAAACTGGGAGTCCAGATCTGCTACGACCTGGCGTTCGAGGACGGGCCGCGCAAGGTCGCGGCCGGGGGAGCGGAGATACTTATCAGTCCCACAAAGGACCCTATGCGCTGGGGCCTCAAGCAGCACCTGCAGCATTCCGATATGTCGGCCGCGCGCGCCGTGGAGACAGGCCTCTGGATCCTGCGGCCCGCCACCTCCGGTATCTCCCAGATAATAGACCCTCTCGGCGAAGTGCGCGCGGAGCTGGCAGCCGGCGAACGCGGCGTACTCTCCGGCACGGCCAGGCTGCGCGCCGGCGGGACTTTCTACACCTCTTACGGCTGGCTGTTCGGCCCGCTGAGCATGGCGCTGACGCTGGGGCTGGGGCTCTGGGCCCTGTTCCCGCGACGCCGATGACGCCCGTCCGCTCCCACGAGCCGGGAGGGATGAGGGAACTAATCATCACCGCCTACCCGCTGATACTTTCCACCGCCTCCTCCACGGTGATGCAGTTCGTCAACCGCGTCTTCCTGGCCCGTTACGGTCCCGACGAGCTGGCGGCCTGCGTTCCGGCCGGCCTCCTGGCCTTCGTCTTCGCCTGCTTCTTCGTCGGCACGGCCTCCTACACCAACGCCTTCGTCTCGCAGTACCACGGGCGCGGCAAGTTCGCCAGCGTATCGGTCGCGGTCTGGCAGGGAGTCTGGCTGGCCATAGCCGCCGGGCTGCTGCTGATGGCGCTCACTCCGCTCGGCTACTGGATAATCTCGGTCTCCGGACACCCGCCGGCCGTCATAGAACTGGAAAAGCAATATTTCCTCATACTGAATTCGACCGGCATCATCTTCCTCTGCAACGTCGCGATCTCGTCGTTCTTCACCGGCCGCGGCCTGACCAAGGTGCCGATGATGGTCAACATGGCCGGCAACGCCTTATGCGTGCTGCTCTCCTGGACGCTGATCTTCGGCAAAGGGCCGATGCCGGAACTGGGTATGACCGGCGCGGCCTGGGCGATGGTCGGCGGGCAACTGCTGATGCTCGTCCTCTACCTGAAACTGACCCTCTCGCCCTACAACCGGGCGCGATACCGCACCAGCCGCCTGGTCGTTTTCAACCGCTCGCTTTTCCTGCGGCTGGTAAAGTACGGCGCGCCCAACGGGGTCGGCTTCTTCCTCGACATAGCGTCCTTCGCGGCCTTCATCTTCATCGTCGGGGCGATGGACAAGATCTCGCTGGCGGCCAGCAACATCATCGCGTCGCTCAACCAGCTGGCGTTCATGCCTATGATAGGGCTCGGCATGGCGGCCCTGACGCTGGTGGGCAGGTATATAGGGATGAAGAGGCCGGAACTGTCGGTGCGCGTCACGGTGAACGCCGCCAGGCTGGCGGCCCTCTACGGCGCCGTACTCGGCGCGCTGTTCTTCGCGGTCCCCGGCTTCTTCGTCAATATCTTCGGCTCGGGGCAGGAGGGACTTTACGCGGCCATACTGGCCGAGAGCCGGCCGGTGATGCGGGTGCTGGCGGTCTTCATCTTCTTCGACGCCATAAGCATAGTCTACGCCGACGCGCTGCGCGGGGCGGGGGACACGCGTTTCCAGATGCTGGGGGCGAGCGCGGCCGCGTGGATACTGTTCGTGCCGGGCATCTGGTACATCACGCACGGCGGGGGCGAGCTGATACACGCCTGGGCCTGGGCCACCTTCTACATCTTCCTGCTCGCGCTGTTCTTCTGGCTGCGCTGGCGCTCCGGCCTCTGGCGCCGCATCGACATCCTCAGGAAATAAGGAATAACCATTCCGGGGGCATGGCGTGCCCTCACCTCGCAAAAACAGGGTCGCGCACACCGTGCGCGCCCTTCCCGTTCTCGCCGCTCGCGCTCGTCCGCGTCTCCGGCCCCGCAGGATAGTGATTCCACCGGCTACCTCCGACGCGGACTCCGTAAGCGAGCGGCTCCGAAGGGTTTTACTCCGGTGAGGGCACGCCTCCCCCGGCTGTCTCCTTATGGGACGCTTGGCGGGCAGGGCTCCCTTGCCGGGCCTCCCGAAGCCACATCGGAGGCTTTCCCCGAGCGAGAGAGGGAACCGGCACTGCCGGACGGGCATGAATGTCTGAGGCCTGGCGCGCTATGCGCGCAGGCCGAGTTCGTGCCCGGCCGAACGAGCGAAGGGTGGGCCCGGAAAAAGCGGACCGTGACGAGCGCGTGTCCCTGACGGGAGCCTATACCGCGTATGCGTGCTGACACGCCGACATGCCCTGAATATTTGTTCCTATCTTCAGTCCGAATTGGCGGGGTAGTGTTTTTTGAGGCAGTCGGGGCAGAGGCCGTGCGAAAGGGGGGAGTGCGGCATGTGGCGCTTGAGATAGACCTCGACCTTCTCCCAGCCGCCGGTCTCGCTCCGTATCTTATTGCACGACGCGCAGATAGGCAGGACGGCGCGCAGCTCGGCGAGTTCGGAAATATCCTCCAACACCACCAGCGCGTACATCTGGCCTTCCATGGTGAACACGGAGGCAGAGATAAGCGCCGGCAGGACCAGCTCGCGGGTCTTCACCGAAACGCGCACCTCCGTCGAGGCGCGAACGACGGGCTTTCCGGAGAAGGCGCTGTTGACCGAGCCGCGCAGGACGCAGTCCGCGCAGTGCGGCCCGTGCCCGCAGCCCTCCGGGCTGTCCGCGCTGTGTATGCAGTGCATCACGTCGCCGGCGCGCCGGCTGTATATCTTCTCGCCGCTGAGCAGCGAACGGGCGGCCCTGTTGCGGTAGAGCACGCGCACATCCTCGTCCACCACCATCAGGATGGAAGGTACCGCGTCCAGCGCGTGCCTCATGAAAGCGGCTTTCTCGAATATGGTGTCCATGTGTCCCCCGTTCACCTGTAAGTCCTGAAGCGCCAGCCGGCTGAAAAGCCGAAGCGCAGTTCGTCCAGCTCCCGGCCCATGTCCCGGGCCCTGCGCCCTCCGGAAAAGAACCAGAGACGCGTATAGGTCAGATAGAGATCCAGCGTAAGGCCCGAGCCCGGTATCGCTCCCGGCGCCACGCCCGCATAGAGCCCCGGCGCTATACCGATACCGAAAGCCTCCCCGTCCTCGCGCAGACGGGACCCGTCGTCCAGGCCGGCGTCCAGGTCATAGGCGACCCTGGCCAGCGGCAGGCCCAGCAGTCCGCCGAGCCTGAAATTCCGGCCTTCCCTGAAAGGCGCCGACACCGACGGCACCAGCATCACGGTGCTGGTATCGAAACGGTTCACCTGATCGGTGGTATAGGTGGTGGAAGCGCCGGCTACCTGGTTGTACACCGTGGTATAGACGCGCTTGACCGGCACGCCCAGGCCGCGGAGGAAAGCGTAGTCCTCGTCGGGGTCGGGTATGCCGGAGGCGTATAGCAGCACGCCCTTGTCGAGCGCCGCGCCGCCGCGCCAGAGCTCCAGCGCCGGCAGCGGACCGGAAGCGTCGGAGAAAAAGACAAGCCCGGCCCTCCAGTCGTATCCGCCGTAGCCGCGGTCGAACCGCGCGGGACGCGGCGCCCGCAGCGCGTAGGGGAGCGGGTCGGAGATCCCCGCCGGCGGGGCGGGGGGACGCGGCTCCGTGGCCGCCCCGAAAAGAAAGGCCGGCGCGGTCAGAAGAAGACAGGCGCCGGTCAGTTTACGCATAAGATACCCGCCGGCCTCAGTAGGACTTGGCCATCAGGACCCGGATCGCGGAAGGCTTGCCGGTCAGTATGCACTTGCCCTCGCCGCGGGCCTCCGCGGGGAGCTGGTCCGCGAACGGGATGCAGCGTACGCTGGTCTCGAAGCGCTTTGCCATCTCGTCCTCCTGCTCGGCCGTGCCGGCCCAATGCACCCAGGCGAAGCCGCCGCCCTCTTCCTTGAAGAACTTCTCGAAGGCTTCGAGCGTGTCTATGACGCGCGTGCGGGAGGCGCGGAAGGCGCGGGCCTTCTCGAGCAGTTCCTTCTGCATGGCGTCGAGCGTGGGCTTTATGGAAGCGATGGCCTCGGCGCGCGGCAGGAACGACTTGCGGCGCTTGCGCTGCTGCTCGGGCGTTTCGCCGGGGATGTCGGCAAGGAAGCGGCGGGCCACGCAGAGCGAGCCCTTCTCGAGGTCCTTGGGGCCGACCTCTATGCGCAGCGGCACGCCCTTGCCCTCCCATTCGTAATACTTGGCGCCGGGCATCATCCCGTCGCGCTCGTCCACGCGCACGGCCACGCCCTGCGCCTTCAGTTCGGCGGCTACCTTGCGCGCCTCGTCGATGGTTCTGGACATTTCCTCTTCGGTCTTGTAGATCGGCACTATAACGACCTGTATGGGCGCCAGCTTGGGGGGAAGCACAAGCCCGGCGTCGTCGGAATGTGTCATGATGAGCGCGCCTACCAGCCGCGTGCTGACGCCCCAGCTGGTGGCGTAGACGTACTCGAGCTGGCCTTCGCGGTTCTGGAACTTGACGTCGGCGCTCCTGGAGAAGTTCTGGCCGAGGTAGTGGCTGGTGCCCATCTGCAGCGCTTTACCGTCCTGCATCAGTCCCTCGATGCAGACGGTGTCCAGCGCCCCGGCGAAGCGCTCGCCTTCGGTCTTGGCGCCCTTCACGACGGGGACGGCCATGACGTTCTCCGCGAAGTCGGCGTAGACTTCCAGCATCCGCGCGACTTCCTCGCGGGCTTCCTGCTCGGTGGCGTGCGCCGTATGACCCTCCTGCCAGAGGAACTCGGCCGTGCGCAGGAACAGGCGCGTGCGCATCTCCCAGCGCACGACGTTGGCCCACTGGTTGATGAGCAGCGGCAGGTCGCGGTAGCTCTGTATCCAGTTCTTGTACTGCGCCCAGATTATCGTTTCGCTGGTCGGGCGGACCACGAGCGGCTCCTCGAGCTTCGATTCGGGGTCGGGCACTATCGCCCCGTCGATGGATTTGAGGCGGTGATGGGTGACCACCGCGCATTCCTTGGCGAAGCCGCTGGCGTGCTTTTCCTCCTGGGCCAGGAAAGAGAGCGGGATGAACAGGGGGAAATAGGCGTTCTCATGGCCCGTGGCCTTGAACCTGTCGTCGAGCTCGCGCTGCATCTTCTCCCAGATGGCGTAGCCGTGGGGCCTGATGACCATGCAGCCGCGGACGGGGGAATGTTCCGCCAGGGCCGCGTTCTTGATGACGTCCAGGTACCACTGCGAGTAGTCCTGCGCGCGGGGGGTGACCGCGGCGGATTCTTTTTTCTGAGGGTTAGCGGGTTTGTTCATAGTTGATTCACCTTATTTCGAGCCGCGGATCTTGCGGATTATCTCGCGTACCCATTCGTTCTCTTTGACCACTTTGATCTGTTTTCCTTTCTCTATCCAGACGCCGCGGCCCTTGCCGCCGGCGACGCCGAAGTCGGCCTCGCGCGCCTCGCCGGGCCCGTTGACCACGCAGCCCATGACGGCTATCTTCATGCCTTTGGAGCGGCGCAGCAGGTCCCTGCTGGAATAAATGGCGCTCTCCACTTCCTTGACGGTCTTTTCCACGTCGACCTGGCAGCGCCCGCAGGTGGGGCAGGAGACCAGGTCTGGACCGTATTCGCGCAGGCCGAAGGCTTTGAGTATCTCGTAGGCCGCGCGCACCTGCAGCGCGGGGTCCTCGGTCAGGGAAACGCGCACGGTGTCGCCGATGCCATCGGCCAGCAGCAGCGAGAGCGCGGCCGAGGATTTGACCGTGCCGGCCAGCGAGCTGCCCGCTTCGGTCACGCCCAGGTGCAGCGGGATGTCGCAGCGGCGGGCGAAGAGACGGTTGGCGAGGACGGTGCGGTCCAGGTCGTCCGCCTTGAGGGAGACCGCGATATCGCGGAAGCCGACGCTCTCAAGGACGCGTACTTCGTCCAGAGCCTCCTTCACCATGACCGAGGCCCACCTGGCGGCGGTCCAGCGCGGCCGGGGGGAATTGCGTATGGCCCTGAGCGAGCCCGCGTTGACGCCGATGCGTATCGGCACGCCCGCGGCCTTGCAGGCCCTGGCGACCTCGGCCACCTTCGACTTGTCGCCGATATTGCCCGGGTTTATGCGGATCTTGTCGGCGCCCTGCCTGACCGCCTCCAACGCCAGTTCGTGATCGAAATGTATGTCGGCCACCAGCGGCACCCCGAGCGCGGCCTTTATGCGCCCCAGCTTGCGGGCCGCGGCCATGTCCGGCACGGCCACGCGTATGAGCTCGCAGCCGGCCGCTTCCAGCCTGCGGCACTGGTCGACGGTGGCGCGCGCGTCCTCCGTGCGGGTAGTGCACATCGACTGCACGCTTATCGGCGCGGCGCCGCCTATCCGGACGGAGCCGGCCTTTATCTG
>JAVVFK010000060.1:0-11367 GCA_032251015.1 Elusimicrobiales bacterium | reverse complement strand
CTATAATATAAGGAAAGATGACCGCCAATACCGCCAGTTGAAGTTCCACCTTCACAATTTAAAACAATGAAAGAGCCCACAAGGAGCCCTATGATACAAGTGTCTACGCCGCCCGTCACCCAGGCCTTCCGCAGGACCAAGATGATCTGCACGATAGGTCCCGCTTCCGAGAACCCCGACTGCATCCGAGGCCTCATCCGCGAGGGCATGAACGTGGCCCGGATAAATTTCTCCCACTGCAAGTACGACGAGGCCATCGCCAGGCTGAAGATGCTGCGCGAGGCCCGCGCCGAGATGGGCGTGCCGCTGGCCATCATGCTGGACACCAAGGGCCCCGAGGTGCGCATGTTCGGCTACAGCCGGCCGGTCCTGCTGGCCAAGGGCGACACACTCTACATCGAGAGCACCGACAAGCAGCCCGACCAGGTGACCGAGCTCCCGCCCGAGGATAAGCGCTTCTACACCAACCTGCCGCGCATAAACAAGCTCTGCCGGGTCGGTTCGCGCGTGCTGCTGCAGGACGGCTTCATAGAGGCCGAGGTTACGCAGCTGCACGAGGCCTTCCCCGGCGCCGTCAGCGTGCGCGTGCTCAACGAGGGGCGCCTTAAGGACAAGGCCCACCTGGCCGTGCCCGGCGCCGACTACCCGATACCGTTCATGTCCGAGAAGGACAGCGCCGACATACGCTTCGCGGTGGAGAACGATTTCGAATACATCGCGCTGTCCTTCGTGCGCACCTCGCGCGATATCGAGGACGTGCGCGAGCTGATAAAGTCGGTGAACCCGGATTCCGGCATACGCCTCATCGCCAAGATAGAGGACAAGCAGGCGCTGGCCAATATCTACGACATCATCCGCGACTCCGACGGAATAATGATAGCCCGCGGCGACCTGGGCATAGAGGTGCCGATAGAAGAACTGCCGGGGCTTCAGAAGAACATCATCAAGCGCTGCTATCTGGCCGGCAAGCCGGTAATAGTCGCCACGCAGATGCTGGAATCGATGACCGACAAGCCCTACCCGACGCGCGCGGAGGTCACCGATATCGCCAACGCCGTGCTGGAGCTGGCCTCGGTGGTCATGCTCTCGGGCGAGACCGCCAACGGCGCGCACCCGGAGCGCGTGGCCAACATGATGGGCCGTATCATCGACCGCGCGGAGGCGGGCATAGACTACCGCACGCTGGCCCGCATCACGCACGACTACGTGGAACGCGACAATATCACCAATATCATGGCCTACAGCTCCGTTGACACGGCCCACGACTGGAACGCCAGGGCGATAGCCGTGGTGACCGCCAACGGCATAGGCGCGCGGGCGCTGTCGAAGTTCCGGCCGATCATACCGATCTACGCGTTCACCCACCACGAGCAGGTCTATCACCAGATGTCGCTCAACTGGGGCGTGACGCCTTTCCTGATAGATAACCCCGACGCCCAGCGCTTCAGCGACGTGGCCAAGCGGATAATGGACCTTCTCAAGAAGAGGGGGCTCATCGCCAACGGGGACAAACTGGTGTTCATGGCGTCGAGCCCTTTCGGCAAAGGCAGGCCCACCAATACGATGCGCTGCGAAGTGGTGGGGGACAACGCTTTTCACGACGAGACCTGAGCCTGCCCGCCACGCCGTTTAAATGGGAGTATTGCGGCGGGGATAAAGCCATGGAGACAGGAAGGGTAAGACGCAGCGTCCGGGCCTCGATAAAGGACGGCCTGGCCTGGGCCGGCATGACCGGCTTCGTTGAGCCGTACCTGATCCCTTTCGCCCTGGCGCTGGGGGCGTCCAATCCCGCGATAGGTTTCCTCCGCGCGGCCCCGCCGCTGGCGGCGTCGGCGGCGCAGCTGCTAAACGAGCGTATGATAATGGCGCTGGGCAGCTGCCGCCGCGCCGTGAGGCTGGACGTGCTGGCGCAGGCGCTCTCGCTTTTCGCGGCCTCCGCCGCGGGCCTGCTGCCGGAGCGCTGGGCCTTTCCCTGCCTGGCCGCGGCCATGATAGTCTATACCGTGGCCGGGAACCTGACCGGTCCCCCCTGGGCCGCGCTGATGGGGGAATACATCCCCGCCTCGCGCCGCGGCGCTTTCTTCGGCTTACGCAACCAGGTGGTAGGCGTCACTTTCTTCGCGGCCAGCCTGGCCGCGGCGAAGTTCCTGAAATTCTATCCCGGGGTCATGGCCTTCTCGGGCCTGTTCGCGGCCGCCGGTTTTTTCCGGCTGCTCTCGTTCCGTTTCATCGGGGGCATGTACGAGCGTCCCGCGGGCTGTCACATGCCCCGGCCCGCGGCGCCGGGCCCGGCCGCGCCGCGCGACCCGTCGCTGACCCCGTTCCTGCTGACCATCTTCGCCGTGATGTTCTCCGCTTTTCTCGCCGCGCCGTATTTCAGCGTTTACCTTCTCAAAGACCTGGAGTACGGCTATCTCCGCTACGTGGCCGTGATGACTTCGGGCCAGGTGGTGACCTATATGGTGATGAGGCGCTGGGGGTGGCTGGCGGATTCGTTCGGCAGCGTGCGCGTACTGCGCTTCGCCTTCCTCGGCATACCGCTGATCCCGCTGTTGTGGGCGCTGGCGCCGTCTTTCCAATGGCTGCTGGCCGTCGAACTTTTTTCGGGGATAGTGTGGGCCGCCTACGGCATGGGGACGAATAATTTCGTTTACGAACTCGGAGGGGCGCCCCTGCGGGCGAGGTACAACGTCCTCTTCGGCTTCACCGCCTGCCTGGGCCAGTTCGCCGGCGCGCTGGCCGGCGGCTTTCTTTACTCCTCGCTGCCCGGGAAGGCGTTCATCACCCTGCTCTTTATAAGCGCCGGCCTGAGGCTGGCGGCGATAATACCGTTCTTCCGCGGGGTCAGGGAGAGGGACGTGCCCGGCGGGCACAGGCCCGGCTTCCTGCTGGCCGCCATAGGCTTCCGCTCTATAGACGTTTACCCCGCTCCTCCGGGGAAGTGACCTCCGGTTTTACGGTCCTGACCGCGCGGGCGTGGTTGTAGACGCGCCGCAGGTCGCCCTGCGGGCCGAAGTACGAGGGGTAGTCGGCCGGGTTGCCGCTCTTGGGGTCGCTGCGCTGCGAGCCCGCTCCGTGAACGTCCATCACGCGGCCGCGCATCCTGCCCTTCGCCTCGCCGAAGGCGATATAGGCCGCGTGCGCCGCGGGCTTTATGCCGTCTAGACGGGTGGTCCCGGTCCAGAAATACGGGTAATCCGCGCCGCCGTCCGGATCTTTTATCTCCGAGACCTTGAACAGCGGGTTTATGGCCGGCCCGCCGGTGGCCTGCGGCGAGCGCGAATAATCGACTATCGTGTGCAGTTCTTTGGCGCTGGGCAGCCGCCAGTCCTTGTGGCCGCCGGTGCGCGACCTCTTGGCGTAGTCCAGCGCGCCGGCCCAGTCCAGCCCCTTGCCGGAGTCTTCCTTCTCCCACATAAGACCGGTGGACAGGTCCGAGACGGTGCCGTCGCCGTTGTCGGCGAAGCGGTTGGCGCCGTAGCGCGTGTTGCCGCTTACCAGCCGGAAATACATGCGCCGCCGCTCGCCGGTGCGCGGGTCGAAGCGGGGGTAGCCCTTTATCCTGCCGTCGAGGAAATTCACGCCGAAGATCGTCTCGTCCCCGCGCATAGTGCGCCCCGAATAGAAAGTTGAGGTCCAGGTCTGGGCGTCTATCGGGCGCTCGCCCCGGGAGGCGTTCCCCAGCGGCTGCCGGAAGTAGCGCGTATCGATGAAGGGGCGCAGGGGCCGCGCGCCGCGCACCCGGCCGGTGAAGAGGATGAGGGAGTAGAGTTCCTTTACGGTGGGTACGCGCCAGTCCCGTCTTTCGCCGAGCCGCGACTCCTTCGCTTTGGCCCGGGCCTCTTCGGGGGTCATCTTCTCCCCCATGTCCGCTTCCCAGGTCAGGCCGGTGACCAGGTCCGTCACGGTCCCGTCGCCGTTATCCTTATAAGAGGGCGGGTTGAACCTGTAATGCGCGTCCTGTCCGTAAAAGGCCGAAGTGTAGGGAGGCTTCTTTATCCCGGAGCCCGAGTCGTAATACTTGACTATGCCGGTATGCACCACCCTGTACCAGGGCTCCTCGGGCGCCGTCCGGCGCTGGTATTGGGCCGTCGCGGACGCGGCGGCCGTCAGAAGCAGGCAGGATAAGGCGAAGCTATTTCCGGTCACGGGCAGGCTCTCCGGCGGAGGCCGGTCATGAATCCCAGTAGGCCTCTTCGAGGCTGGCTTCCCGCTCCGGGAGTCCGCGGGTCAGGCGCGGCGAGTTCTGGGCCAGCACCTCGTAGCTTACGCGGTTGGCGTACTTGGCTATCTGCGCCAGCGAGGAATAAGTGAGGGAGTTGGCCAGGTTCTTGGGGGAATTCGGGACCTTGACCCGGTGGTACTTGCGGGCGCCCATGTCGTGCAGCAGGGCGGCCAGCGCGCCGTCGCCGGCGCCGTTGGTGTTGCGTATCAGGCCCGGACCGCCCATGAAAGGGTTGATGTGCGTGTAGATGCGCAGGGGGTTGGCGCAGTCGTCCCTGCGCATGGGACGGCTGAATTCGAACTTGTTGTACTCGGCTATGGACTTGCTGTGCAGTTCGTAGGTGGTCTGCCGCGCGAACTCCTCGTCAGTCCAGCCGGCCAGGTAGAGGCCGTGTTCCCCGACCGTCAGCAGCGCCAGGTCGGCGAACTCCAGGGCCTTGTCGGCGGCCAGCAGGGGGTCCTGTTCGCCGGTAAGGGCCAGCGCCTCCTGGTCGTTCATTGCCACGACGGAAACGTACTTGCGTATGAACTCGCGGAAGAAATCGCGTTTGGAGCCTATCAGCGAGGCCGTCCCCAGCGTCATCACCACGGGAACCCTGGCTTTGAGGGCCGTCTCGCAGGCGCGCGTCGTCGCGGCGAATATAGGGTCCCGTTCCTCGCGCAGCAGGTAGGCCGAGATCAGCAGCGCCGAGGCTTTTTCCACCACTTCCGCCGGCACCGACTCCGGCCTGAAATCGTTCATGCAGCCCTTGCTGATGCCGAAGGTCCTTTCCCCGTCGGGGGTGACGAAGCACATCGCGCGGCCCATCGGGTTGTCCGAGGGCTGCAGCCAGGCCAGGTCCACCTTGGAACTGGTGTTGCGGATGTACTTGAAAGCGTAGTCGCCCAGCGTGATGTTGCTTTTTATGGCGCCGAGCGCGATGGACCGCTCGTCGGAAAGTATGGAGTAGTTGTGCAGCGTGTTGCCGACCGAGCCGCCGGCGAACTCTCCGCGCACGCGGCCTTCCGCCTTCAGTTCGGTGTAGATCCTCTCCGCGGTCTCGTCCGGGAGGATGCGGGACTCGCCTTTTTTCAGCCCGTACTTGGCCAGGAACCCCGGCTCGACGCCGCACTCTATGTCCACCAGCAGCTGGTCGATGCCGACCAGGTAGAAGGGTTCGTCCTGCACGTAATGCGGGTCGGCGCTCTCCCGTCCCTTCTCGGTGACGGGGAAGTAATGCTTGTTCTTTCTTTTGCCGGGAAATTTCATCGTCGTATGGGACGTCCCTTACATGATACAAAGTTCGGGCCCCCGGGGTAAGCCGCCGGGCCCGCTTTTTTGTATGATAAGACCGGATACTCCCCATATATGGCGTTCGGAAAAAGGACCATCTTCGCCGGCGCGGCCGGCCTTCATTTCCTGGCCTTCCCGGCCTGCGCCTGGCCGCCTGCCTCGGCCGCCGCGAAAGCGGCGGACAGGGCGCTGACGGGCTTCAGCGCTTCCCTGGCCTTCTCCGAACAGATAAACCCGACGCCCGCATCGGCCGCGGGGGAGAAAGAGAAATTCTTCTCCGCGCTGGCGGAGGGGCGCTCCTATGAACCGCGATTCCGCTACTCGCCTTTCCCCCCGCGCGCCCTTAAAAAGATCCCCGTCCTGGAAGGACTGAAGACGGGCGGCGGTCCGTACGCGCCTTTCCTGGAAGAGGCCCGCTCGCAGCTGCTGGCCAAGGCCGCGCTCCTGCAGGCCCGGGGCACGGAAAGTTTCCCGGCGCTCAGCGCGGCGCTCTTCCGCCTGCCTTCGGAGGCGGAAGTGGAAGCCGCGGAGCGGACGCTGGAAAAACTGGGCTACGAGCCGCCGGCGCGGCCAGCGGAGCTTAGCGGCGCGGAGATGGCCGGGGAACTTTCGAAGGCCCTCGCGGAGGCGGGACTCAAGAAGTGGAAGGTGAGGATCTCTCCCCGCATGAGCGCCTCGGCCTCCGTCACGCCGGGCGCCCGCCGCGTCAACATAAAGAAAGGCCGCCGCTACTCCCGGGACGAAGTGAAGAGGCTCGTCCTGCACGAGATAGGAGTGCACGCTTTGCGCGCGGAGAACGGCTACGCCATGCCCCTGGGGATATTCCGGCTCGGGCTGGAGGGATACCTGGAGACCGAGGAGGGCATGGCGGCGTACAATGAATGGAACGCGGGCATGGAAGAAGGACTGAGGCTGTTCGCGCTGCGCGTGCTGGCCGTCGACTGGGCCTCGCGCCTGCCTTTCTCCGGGGTCTTTTCCCGTCTGACCGCCCGCGGCGTCCCGCCGGAGCTTGCCTGGACCATAACGCAGCGCGTCAAGCGAGGCATGACCGACACGGGCCGCCCCGGCTGCTACGGCAAGGACGTTTCCTATTTCCGCGGCTACCTGACCGTAAAGGATTTCATGGAGAAAGACGGTTCGTGGGACGAACTGATGCGTTACGGCAAGGTTTCCATGGGCCACCTGCCGGCGCTGCGCGCGCTGGCCGGGGGGGGGAAGGGCCGATGAGCGGGCCCGAGTCCAAGCTCCTGTTCGGCTGGCTGTCCGTGGCCATGATGCTGCTCTCGCGGGCCGGGTATATAACGGATATAGTCCGCGGCCGCACCCGCCCGCATATGTTCTCCTGGTTCATCTGGGGGACCATCTCCGTGATCGGTTTCGCCGCGCAGGCGGCCGAAGGGGCCGGGCCCGGTTCCTGGGCCCGCGGCATAGGGGGCGCCACCTGCTTCCTGCTGGCCTGGGCCGGCTGGGCCGTAGGCGGACGGGACATAAAGCGGGCCGACTGGGTCACGCTGGCGGTGGCCATGGCCACCCTGCCGCTGTGGGCCCTTACCAAAACGCCTTTCTGGTCGGTGGTGATAGTCTGTTTCATAGATACCATCGGCTACGCGCCCACCGTACGCAAATCCTGGAACAAACCGAGGACGGAGCAGGCGGTAAGCTACCTCCTCTCCTGCCTGGCGGCCTGCTTTTCGCTGGGCGCGATAGTCGAATACACCCCCTCCACCTGGCTTTACCCGCTGGTGCTGGTGGCGACCAACGGCTCGATGTGGGCGTTCCTGCTGGCCCGCCGCCGCACTATCGGGGAAGCGGCCGCCTGAGTAAGGCTTATGACGATCGTGATAAATCCTTTTTTCCTGCTGGGCGCGGCCGCCGGGGCCGCGATGTTGGTTTTCGGCTGGCTGAGGAAGAACAAGGTCTCGGCGGTGACGTCGGCTCCACTGAGGCCCTGCGGGGGACTGGCCCCCGGCAAACCGCAGGCGGTAAGCGGCCGGGCCGACGCCCCGGTGGTTCTCAGGTCGCCGGTGACCGGCAGGGACTGCGCTTTCTTCCTGAAGGAAGTCGAAGTCGCCCGTGCCGTCTATACAAGGCGCGGCCGGCGGACCAGCTGGGTGCTGGCCGAGTCCAGCGCCTGCGGGTTCTTTTTCGTGGACGACACTTTCGGCCGCGCGCTGGTCTTTCCTACCTATGACAGCCTAGACCTGTGCAAACCGCCGGAGGTCGAGGGCTCCATTATCGCCATAGAGGGGGAAAGACGGGTGACCGAACGGGTCGTACTGCAGGGCGAGGAGGTGACCGTGCTCGGTTCGCCGCGGCCCCTGTCCGAATTCATAGCGTATGCCCGGGAGAACCTCGCGGCGGGCCTGCCCTCCTCCGGCCTGGAACGGCTGCTGGAGCTGGCCAGGGACCCCGCCGGCGCCGCCACACCCTGTTTTTACGGCCATGACCTCTCCCTGGTGACAGATCAGAACTATTCCGATTATCTCTCCTGGAAGACCTCTTCCGCCTCTTCCTATATATGGGGCGGCCTGGCGGTGGCGCTCGTTTCTCTCTGGCTTTTCATCCAGCCTTTCCTGTCCTCCGGCCAAAGGACCGTGCAGTAGCCGGGACTTTAGATCTATTGACCAAAGTCAGTAAAAAATATGCTATCCTTCCGTAAAGGTCCCGCGAGGGCCCTGAGACAAGCGTAAGGAGAGTGCTTATGTTCAAAGTGTTGGCAATAGCCTTTTTCGTACCCTCGGTCGCGGTCGCGGCCGAACTTCCCGACCTCAGCGCCATTCGCGGCATGGACGTGCCGGCGATGGTAGAAGTCGCCGACCCGATAGCCCCTTCCGTCCTGACCGACGGCAAGATCGTAGGCGGAATGGAAGCCCAGAAGGGCGAGTTCCCCTTCATCGTCTCCCTGCGCAGCTCCTGGGGCAGCCACTTCTGCGGCGGTTCGCTGATCAAGAAGGGCTGGGTCCTTACCGCGGCTCACTGCGTCGAAGGCGGCTACCTCAAGGGCATAAGCATCGGCCTTCATAACCAGTATGACACCGAGGGCGTCGAGAAATTCACCGCCGAAAAGGTCATAACCCATCCCGGCTGGAACTCCAACACGATGGAGAACGACTTCGCGCTGGTCAAGCTCTCCGGCGATTCGTCCTTCGAGCCGATAAAGCTCAACTCCCGCGAGATCGGCGGCAGCGTCAATTTCGTGACCGCCGGCTGGGGCACCACCAGCGAGAGCGGCAGCCTGGCCAAGAACCTGATGAAGGTAACTGTTCCTTTCATAGACCAGGCCACCTGCGAGGCCGCCTATCCCGGCAACGTTACCGGGACCATGATCTGCGCCGGTTACAAGGAAGGCGGCAAGGATTCCTGCCAGGGCGACAGCGGCGGCCCGCTCATGATGGGCTACGGCTCGTCCCGCGTGCTGGTCGGCGTCGTCAGCTGGGGTTACGGTTGCGCCCGTCCCAATCAGCCCGGCGTTTACGCCAAGGTTAACTCCGCTTTCGACTGGATAGAGTCCAACACGAAGTAAGGACCCCGTCCTTTCGGTCGCGCCCGGCCCGCCTAACCGCGGGCCGGGTTTTTTTCGGCCGGCGCCGCGCATTGTGTATAATTTGGCTCCGATGACCGGGAAGATAAAGACTTTTATGCGCTCCGGCGCCGCGGCTTCCGCGGGCCTGTTCTTCGGTTTCCTGCTGCTTTACGGCCTGACGCTGGACAGGGCCTATGTTTTCGATTCCCTGCTTTACGCCCTGTCCATACGCCAGCCCCTTTTCGACGGACCGGTAACCTCGCTGCTCAGCTGGAATCATTTCCTCTGGTTCCCGGCGCTGCGTTCGGTTTACGCCGGTCTCGAAGCCCTTGGCTTCTCCCCCGACGCCTACCGGTTCATACAGTGGTGGAACGCCGTCGCGGGTTCCGCGCTGGCGCTGCTGCTCTGGCGCTTCCTCTCCCGCTATATCCGCGCGTCCTGGGCGCTTGCGCTGACCTGCCTGGCCGGCGTAAGCCACCTGGTCTGGCTGCGCGCGACCAGCGGGGATCCGTACCTGACGGGCACGCTGCTTTCGGTCGCCGCCTGCTGGTTCGTGACCGTGCGCCCTTCCTGGCGGGGACTGCCGCTGTTCTGGCTGGCCGCGCCGCTTACGGTGCTGGCCGCCTATTTCCATTTCGGCAATATAATACTGGTCCCGGCGGCGGCGTTGGCCGCGGCGCTGGGCCGCGGGCCGGCGGGCAGGCGGGAGGGGCTGGTGATACTGGCGCTCTCGGCCCTGCTGCTGCTGCCCTATGTTCTCTTCTACGACCTCTGGACTCCCGCGGGTTTCCGGGAGTGGCTGGTCTGGGGTTCGGGCCAGGTCAACGGCTTTTTGCCCGGGCTCTCGGCCAGCGGCCAGTTCGACCTGCGGTTCATAAAGAACCTGCCTACCGGCTTCGCCACTCTGCTGCGCAGCGCCGCCGCTTTCCCCGCGGGCGGTCCTTTGATAACGGGGCTGGCCGCCCTGGCGGCCGCGGCGCTGCTCGGCTGGGCCGTTCTCGACAGATACCGGGAGGGTTTCGACCGGCAGGCGGCGCTGCCGGCGCTGGTCTTTTTCATCGCGATAACCGGCTTTTTCTTCGTCTGGATACCGGGCAATATCTTCTACTGGGCCAGCCCCCTGGTCTTTCTGGTATTGTCAGGCGGGCTGCTTTTCAGGGACCGGCTTCAATTGCCGCCTTCGGCGCGGTCCGGGGTATTCGTCGCGGTGCTGGGCGCCGTTCTCGCGCTGGTGAATTTCAGGGGAGCCATACTCCCCGCCCTGCGCGGGCTGGAGCATAAGGCCGCCGCGGAGTTCTGCCGGGAACTGGGCCGCGTTACGCCGCCCGGAAGCGTCATACTGATATCGGGAAAAGGGGACGGGTTCCTCAAAGTAGGCATACCCTATTTCGCGAGGAGAAGGATGTTCCCGATCGACCTGGTCATAGTGCAGTTTCACGGGACCGGGCAGGACCCGCTTGAGGCTCTTAAATTCAGGCTGGACGGTTACCTGGACCGAGGGGTGCCGGTCTATATGCTGGACGATGTCATAGCGCACCGGGCCGGGTACTCCGAGTGGGGAGTAACGGCGGAAATGGTGGACGATTTCCTGCGGGGATACCGCGGGGAGGCGTTCGGGAGCCTGGGGACTAAAGAATATCCCGGCACGCTTTACAGGCTGTTGCCGGCTGAAGTATCCCGGTAGGACAATGGAGGGAAAAATGAGCGAAGAGATAACTTTGAAGTCGGGGCTTAAATACAAGGACCTGGAGGATGGATCGGGGTCGGCGGCGGTGAGCGGAAAGACGGTCAAAGTGCACTACACCGGTACGCTGGCCAACGGCAAGAAGTTCGACAGTTCCAGGGACCGCGACGAGCCTTTCGAGTTCAGGCTGGGCGAGGGCATGGTCATAAAAGGCTGGGACGAGGGCGTGGCGGGAATGCGCATAGGCGGGCGGCGCCTGCTGGTCATACCGCCGGACCTGGGTTACGGCAGCAGGGGCGCGGGGAACGTCATACCCCCGGGAGCCACACTGTATTTCGAAGTGGAACTTCTGAAGGTGGACTGAGGAGGGGTATGCCATTACAACTCGACGAAGTCGAGGCCAGGGTCCTTGGTTCCCTGGCCGAGAAGGCCCTTACGGTGAGGGAGCAGTACCCGCTCACTTTCAACTCATTGCTTGCCGCCTGCAACCAGAAGACCAGCCGCGACCCGGTAATGAACCTGGACCTGGACACGATGGCCCGGGCCGTGCAGTCGCTTATAGACAAGGGACTGGCCGAGCGGGTCCAGGCCCCGGGCGACCGGGTGCCAAAGTTCCGCCACCGGATAAGCGCCCTGCTTGGTAGCGACGACGCCAAGGTGACC
>JAVVFK010000005.1:0-26879 GCA_032251015.1 Elusimicrobiales bacterium | reverse complement strand
GGTTCGCCGCCGGTGATGGAGATACGCCGGGACTCGGGACGGCCGTCGTCGCGTTTATAGGAGGCGTAAACATCGACCGCGGCCTTAAGCTGCCCGAAGGTCAGGGCGCGGCCGGTCTTCTGCGTTATCATGTGCCGGGAGGCGCAATAGGAGCAGTCCATATTGCACCGGTTGGTCAGGAAGACCTCCAGCAGGAACGGTTCGGGCGCTGTTCGCGGGTTTCTCATAAGTTCGGCAATGGTCCGGCCCGGCCCCGCCCGCCGGCCCGGCGGGCTATTTCTTGCCTATCGTCTTCTTGATCTCTTTATTGATCTCCTGCAGGATCTTTTCGCGCTCCAGCCGCTCGCGCTCGGCCTGCTGCGCCGCCTCGTGTCTTTCGGCCATGGCTTCCGGAGAGGTCGCGCGCGCTTTATCCACCGCCGCGCAGTAATGCCGGCTGACGGAGATCGCCAGTGAAGAGCATTCGGCGATGGTCTTGTTAAGGAAGGCCCGGCAGGAAACACTGTGGCTCGCCGGGCACTTATCGGGGTCCCCGGATTTTATAGCCGCATAGAGGCCGTAATATTCCAGGCACTCCTCGGGGGAGCCGGCGCAGTCTCCCTTGGACCTGGGGAAGACCGTCAGGCACTGCTTCTTATCCGCCGACGGGAGATCTTCGCAGCCCTTGGCCGCGGCGGCGCAGAAGGCTATAAGATCCTTGCCTTTGAGAAAAGGATAATCCTCCTCCGAATCCTTAAGCCGGGCCACGCAGAAAGAACTGTCCCCTGATTTGCCGGCCGTATACATGAAGGTCATAAGCTCAGCCAGATCCGTTTGGCAGTCCCGTGGGCTGAACCCGGGCTGGCCGCTCAGACTGTCGCAGGCAGCCGAATCCTGTACCGCGAAAGCCCTGCAGTAGAAATATTCGTCCAGGCCGCGCTGCAGTTTCTTCGTGTCCGCCGCGTCGAGCGCGTAGGGACTGTCGCCGGCCTTGGGTCCCCAGGTCTTGTCGTAGGCCGCGATGATCTCGCCTATGGAGCCGCCCTCGCAGGCGGCCTTGTCGGCGTCATAAGCTCCGAGATCGGCGAAACCGCCGGCGGGCCCCCCGATCGGGGAATACCCGGAAACGTCTCCGGCTCCGGTGGGCAGACTGACGCCATCCGTCCCGTCCTGCCGCGTCGCCGCGGGCTCTGCCGGCGGCGCGACTTTCTTCCTGCCCGCATATTGAAGACCGAGTATAAGCGCCATAAGCGCCACTATGACCAGGACCAGCCAATTCTTCATGATTCTCCCCCGTCCTTCTCTTCCGGCGCGAAAACGCGGCCGGGACTCTTTCGTTTTTCCAGTATACAATTAAATTATATTTAACGACAATCCGGCGGCCTCACCAGCCCGAAGCGGATAAAGAAACCAGTTCCCGCGCGTAGCGTTTCAGCGGCGCCTCCTCCGAACGCAGAACCTCGCTTAGAAGAGAGTCCAGGAAAGCCGTGCGCAGCGCGTAGGCCTCCGAGCCCCCGGAGAGGCCGGGAACCCGGTAGTAGCGGCTGACGCAGTGAGGACACTCCCGCCCCCCGGGCCGGCAGTCGCGGAAACGGCCGGAAAAGCCGGCCGCCGGGGTCCCGACCCTCACCTGCTCCGCGCGGCGCGGATAATCCACGAAACCGAAAGGATAAAGCGAATAGTATCCGTCGGGGAACAGCTCCAGGTCCCTCAGGAACGGGCAGTACTCCGGACCCGGGAACCGGGCGGGCGAAGCCCTTTCGATAAAGCTCTCGAAAGCAAAAAAACCTCCGCCCCGCGCCGTCCGCATAAAGATCTGCCGGCAGCGTTCCAAGGACCGCGAAAAAGCGGCCAGCCTTTCCGGTCCCCACGGCGAGCCGTGCACGCATTCGATATTGAGCACCCGGAAACCGAGAGCGAGGATGCCGGCCAGGTCCCTGTCGGTCAGACCTGCCCTTTCCGGGTGAACGCAGAGCAGCGCCGTCACCTTTAAAGGGTCCAGTACCGAAAAAACGGCCGGCAGCAGCCGTTTCAGGGCGGCGAAACTCCCTCCGCCGCCCGGGAAGCGTCTCACCGCGTCGTGCGAGGCGGCCGAGCCGTAAAGGCTTATGGACAGAACGATGTCCCTGGATCGGATGAACTCCAGTTCCGCCGGACCCAGAAGGATACCGTTGGAGGCCAGCCAGATAGAAAGCGTTTTACCGCGGCGCGCCGCCTCGCTGCGCGCGTAATCGGCTATCCTTTCCAGCAGCGGCAGCTTCAGCAGCGCCTCTCCGCCGTAGAGCTCCAGTTTCTTGGCGGCGCCGGGAGAGGAAAGAAGCGTATCCACGGCGGCCCGCGCGTCCGATTCCTTCACCGTCAGGCCCGCGCTCTTGTCTATGAAGCAGTGCGAACAGGAAAGACAGCAGTCGGACGTCACCGCTATCTTGAGTTTAGAGATCACCTTTTGCAACCGCATACTCATTCTCCCCGTATTAGTTCACCGCAAGGCCGCGGCAGGGATCGTCCAGGCGTCCCGCCCGTCCCGTTCCGGCCGCCGGCCAGTCAGGCCGCGGCCAGTCAGGGGCCAGGGCCGCTTCCACGTCGCGCGCGAACCAGGCGGCCTCTTTCCCGCGCCCCGCCAGCAGAAGAAGCCTGCGCCTCTCCATGGCGGCGGCCAGGGCCAGTTCCATTCTGCCGGGCTTATGGCGGGCGGGATTCTTATGCACGGAGCAGAAGGCGCGGCCGCAGGAATCGGCGGCGGCGCGTGGCCGGTCCGAAGAAGCCTGCAGCGAACAGAGCGTCACCAGCGCCTCCGGGTTGAGCGGATCCGCTTTCAGCGCCCGGTCCAGCAGCGATTCCGCCTCCTTAAGCCTGCCGGCCAGCGCGGCCGTCACGGCCTCGTCGGCCAGTTCCTTGGAAAGAACCGCTCTATCTTCCGGCGCCTGGGACCAGACCTTCCAGCCGCCGGGGCGCGAATCCAGCGCCGTAGGGCCGAAATAAGGAACGGCGAACGACCAGAGCGGGACGGAGGTATCGAGGCCGGCCGGTGCTTCGAATCTTTCGCGAAGCACGGCCGCAAGCCGAGCCCGCCTTTCAGGCGGCCAGAACGCGAGGGCCGCGGCGAAATATCTTTCCCAGAAACGGCCTGTCTGACGCCGTATCTCTCCTCCCAACTCCCGGTCACGCTGGTAAGGTTCCTCACGGAGCAGGGCGCAGCAGGCCTGGTAACTCGACATGACACGTTCGTACTCCGCCTCTGCCCGGGCCGTATCCCCCAGTTCCAGCGCGCGCAGGCTCCTGGCCGCCAGGCAGTAGAGACGCGCGTCGTTCCTACCGGGCAGATCTCTCCTCATCCCGCCGCTTGAGCGCATAGCCGAAATGGAGCACTCTATCCCGTCGTCAGGAAAATCGAGCGAATATCGCTCCATGCAGGCCAGGAATTCTTCATAGCCGCCGCTCTCCCGGGACGCCCCGCAAGCCACGGCGCGCAGCGTCCTGTCCTCCGGCGGCGCCGAAGCGAGCGCCTGCTCCGGGTCCCGGGACGCGGCCTCCGCGCGGGCCGGGTAGGCGACTACCAGCGCCTCCACCGCCAGCACAACGGCCAATGCGGACAGGTACAGCGCGCGGACCATGCGGCCGGGCGGCTCGCGCCGGGGGCGCCCGCGGGAAAGAACGGAGGCCGCGATAAGCGGCGGCATCACGTAACCCATCGGCAGGAAGTACCTTGCCTCTATGGAGAACGCGCAGTACACCAGCACGAAGAAAACCGGCATGGACAGGGCCGGCAGCAACGAACGGTCCCGCAGGAAAAACAGCGAGACGAGGAAGGAACCGAAGAGGAAAGGACTGAAGAGAAAAACATGCCAAAGCCGGCCGGCGTAGGCGGCGGCGTAGGCGGCTGGGTCGGAGGCCAGCGTCCGGAAGAAAAAAATCTCCGCGCTCTCGCCGGGGCGCAACCCGGCCAGTTCGCGGGACTCCCCTTCCATAGTGTAGACGGCGCCCAGCGCTCCCGTTATGACATTGTCGGCCGCGCTGTGGCGGTTGACCAGCGTAAACTGGCCTTCCAGCCAGAGATTTAGCCGGCCCCAGGGGAGCAGCAGAACGTAGGAAGCCGCCAAGAAGAGCGCCGCGCGCGCCAGGAACCGGCGCCCGCGCCCTCCCCCCGCGGCCAGCTCCGCCGCCAGAAAGACCGGCGGGAAGAAGAATAGCGGCGCCCTGGCCATGACGGACATTCCCACGGCGAGCCCGGCCGCGAGCGCGCCGCCGCGCCGCCTGGCGGCCAGAAGAGAACAGAGAACCAGGAGCAGGAAGAAAGTGTAGACGGTCTGCTCGAAATTGTAGCCGCCTTTCTGCAGTTCGAAAAGTTCCAGGACGGCTAACAGCCCCAGCGCCCCGGTCCCGGCGGCATAACCCCCGGCCATTCGGCCGGCGCGGAAAACCAGGAAACAGAGCGCCGGATGCAGTAAGGAAACCACCGCGGCGGGGCCTATGCCGATCGCGGCCAGAGCGGTCATGAAGACCGAAAAGAAAGGCATATCGTAATTTACGGCGCTGGAGGGAAATCCGTACAGGAGAAAACTTCCCTGCAGGCCCGGCAGGAGGAACTCGAAAGTCCGCGCTTCTTCGAAGGCCCGCGGCAGCGCGCCCGCGCAGGCGGCCGCGGCCAGCAGGAACGGCAGGACGGTCCTGAATCCTTCCGAGAAGCGGGGGAGGCGGAAGCCGCCGGCCGGCGGTTTCATCCGCCCCGCCCCGCTGGCGCCGAGAGGTGCTTCCGGTAATCGCCCTCGCGCACGAAAAGATCGAACCAGATCACGAAATTGAGTATACACCAGAGCGTCCGCCCGTTGTCGCGGCGCCTGCCCATGTGCTCCTCCCAGAGCCGCCGGACCTCTTCGTAGCGCAGCAGCCCGGTCCCTTCCACCATGTCGCGGGAAAGATATTTCTCCGCGAGGGCGCGGAAGCCTCCGAAGAACCAGAGAGAGTGAGGCATCTCCAGGCCCATATTGGAGCGGTTCAGGACCCTTGCCGGCACTATATCCCTGAAGGCCAGTTTCTGTATACGCCGGCCCGCCAGTCCCCTGACCTTGAAAGACGGCGGGATCCGCAGCGCGAAAGAAGCGATGTCCCTCTCCATGTACGGGAACCTGGTCTCTACGGAAGCCGCCATGAAAGGCCTGTCGTTCTTGACCATCAGGTCGTCTATGAAATAATGGCGCAGGTCTATGGCGGCCAGGCGCGACAGGTCGTCCTCGTACGGGAGGGAATCGTATATTTCACGGAACAGGCCGGGAGTGTCGGGCGACGGCGGAGGGACCCTCAGCAGTCGGCGCTTCTCATCTTCTCCCGCGGAATGGCGCCAAAAGCAATGGGCCTCCGGCACGCCCAGTTCGGCGCCTTGCGTGAAGCGCTTGGCGAGAAAATCGAAGCTCAGCTTGCTGTTGGAGACGGGAAGTCTGCCGGCCAGGAACCGGGCGGCGGCCCGGGCAGGCGCCGGCACCCACCGCCTCCAGGCCGCCCTGGCCCGGCAGGCCCGGTGAGTCTCGTAGGCGCTGAAGATCTCGTCCCCTCCCTCTCCGGAAAGGAGCACCTTTACGTGCCTGGAAGCTTCCCGGGCCAGCAGGAAGGAAGGCGCGGCCGCTCCGTCGCCGGTCGGTTCGTCCAGATGGGCGGCCGTGGAGAGCAGGCAACCAAGAACCTCCTCCGGCCCGACCTTCACCTCGTGGTGCGCGGTACCGGCGTATTCCGCCATCAGGCGCTGGTAGGGGGTCTCATCGAAGCTGGGCTCGGCCATTCGGATAGAGAAAGTATGCAGACCGGCGGCCTTGCCCGACTCTTTGGCCAGCGCCAGCATCACGCTGGTATCCACTCCGCCGGAGAGCGTGAGCCCGGCGGGCGCGTCCGTGTCCAGGCTGCGCTCGACGGCGCCCTTCATGAGCCGGCGCACCTCCTCCGCCGCGCCGCGCTCGGTCAGGCCGTGGTCGGGAGTGAAGTCCGGGGAGTAATAACGGCGCTCGCTGAAGCGGCCTTTATCCAGGTCCGCCTCTATCAGCATGCCGCCTGAAAGCTCCCTGGCGCCCAGGTAAGGCGTGGCGTCTCCGGGAATATAGGCGAGCGAAAAATAGTGCCACAGGGCGGCGGTGTCCAGAGTCCGGTCCCAGCCGGGCACCTGCAGCAGCCCCTTTATCTCCGAGGCGAAATACAGGCGGCCGCCGTATTCGGTCCAGAACACCGGCCTTATCCCGTAAGGATCCCTGACGATAAAGGCCTTGCGCAGTCGGCGGTCGACCAGGCAGAAAGCGAACTGCCCGCTGAGCTCTTCCAGCGCGCCGATCCCCATCCTTTCGTAAAGACGCAGCACCACCTCGGCGTCGGAAGCGGTGCGCAGCGGTCTTTCCGCCGAAAGGGAGAAGCGCCGGTCAAGTTCCCTGAAATTGGTGACGGCGCCGTTGTATGCGAGCCAGAGGGAGCCGTCCTCCGAGACCATCGGCAGGTCGGCCGCCGGCGATAGGTCGGTGATGCGCAGCCGCGCGCAGCCCACCGCGGCCTTTTCGTCGCCGAGAACGCGAATGCTGTCGGGGCCCCGATGGCGCAGGACCTCCGTCATCCCTCCCGCCATGACCTTATCGGAGGGGGAAAGAGGCCTGCCCAGGGAGAGGACGCCGGCTATGCCGCACATAGTCTGGCCTCCGCTGGGCGCGGCGCGCTGTTCCGGGACTGCGGTTGGCGATTTTCCATATAGATCCTTCGGCGTGGGACGTCGGCCGGGGAGAATCAATTATAAAACATCGGCGGCCGGTCCGCCATAGGGGGAGAGGGCGGTCAGAAGAAACCGCGGAAAGCAACCCTGACCGCGGCTGGCAGGTTGCGCAACTTGAGACGCCAGAGGTTGCGGACTATCTGGGCCGGGCGCAGATAGAATTCCCTCTGAGCTTTCTTCTGCAGTTTCTTAAGGACCGGCGCGGAAAGCCCCGGCGTGACCCATACCGGGTCCAGGCTTGTGAAAGAAATATATCCGGAATAGCGCTGCCAGACCGATACGTCGAGCCGGTCTCCCGGCCTTATGCCGGTATCCAACTCACCGCGGGCGGAGAGATCCTTGAACAGTCTGGACCCGGGATAGGGCACCAACAGGCTGAACTGCGCCATATCGAGCGGCAGGGACTTGGCGAAACGTATCGTCTCCAGGGAATCGGCGTAAGTTTCGCCGGGGAGTCCGAGTATGAAGAGACCCGACACCTTTATCCCCCCCTGGCGCGACTTGACCATACGCACGGTCTCCGCGGCTTTCTCCGGCGTGAAAGGTTTTCCGACCGAAGAGAGCAGGCGGGCGGAACCGGACTCCAGGCCGAAAGAGAGTTCGGAACAGCCGGCGGCGGCCATGGCGTCCACCAGTTCCGGCGAGACGGAGTTCACGTGCGCGTCACAGCCCCACCGCAGTTTCAACCCGCGCGCGCGGATACCCGCGCAGATCTCCATCGCGCGCTGCCGGTCACCGAGGAAGAAAGAATCGGTGAAAGTGACGTAGCCGACGCCGGCTTCCTTCTCGAGCTTTTCCATTTCGTCAACTACCCGTGCGGCCGGGTTGAACCGCTGCCGGCCGCCGCCGTGCACCACGCAGAACGAACAGGAAAACGGGCAGCCCCTGGAGGTAGAGAGCGTCCGTGCCGACGGCCCGCGGGCGGACTGGTTGCTCAACTCCCCCAGGCCGTAGCGGGACTGGTCCAGCAAGTCCCGTGCCGGCGGCGGCATCAGGGCCAGGTCCGGGGCCGGCGCCAGGCCCCCTCCCGCCGGCCTGCCCTGTGCGTCGAGAAAAGAGACACCCGGGATACCGGCTGAGCCCCGGCCGGCGGCGCGGGCGCGCGCTATCGCCAGCATCGCCAGTTCTCCTTCGCCATGCACCACGGCGTCGCAGCATCCGTTGAGCAGGTACTGGTCGGCATAGACGGAGGCGTGGATATTACCCAGCACCACCAGCGAGCGGGGCAGGTCCCGTTTCAGGCGCCGGCCCAGTTCGAAAACAGCCGCGCCGCTGCAGGTCAGCGTGGAGATCCCGACGATGTCCGGTGACATGGCCGCGATCATGCCGCCCAGTTCCGCCAGGTCCGTTCCTTCGGTGCGGGCGTCGATCAGGCTAACCGAAAACCCGTCGGCCCTGAGTACGGCCGCTATGTAGAGCAGGCCCAGCGGCTCGTACTTCGGGATCAGTTCGTTTCCCGCGCCGAGCATGGCGGCCGAGGCGTCGGGCGGGTTGATAAGAAGGACCTTCATACGCCGGGCTCCCCGGCGGGCGCCAGGCGCGCGCAGGGATTTTCGACCGGGCGCGGCATCAGGAGGCCCCGGAGAACCGTGCGCCCGGCTTCCGGCCTTTCTGCGGAGGCCGGCTTCGGCCAGCCCGGCGGCAAGTGCTCCTCGACGCCGCGCATGAAGAGTTCCGCTTCCGCGCGCCGTCCGGCCCGGACCAGTAAACGGTAGCGTTCCTCCGCCGCGGCGGAGGCCAGGCCCTGCAGACCCGGTTTTTGTCTGCCCGGCGCCGAATAGACCGAGCAGAAGGCCTTCCCGCAGGAATCCGCGGCCTCCAGGTCGCGGCCCGACGATGACTGCAGCCAGCAAAGATTCACCAATGCCTCCGGAAAGAAAGGGTCGGCCGCCAGCGCCTCGCGGAGACCGGCTTCGGCCTCGCTCACGCGGCCGGCCCGCAGGGCCTCCACAGCCGAGTCGGAAAACTCCTTCGCCAGCGCGCTCCGCGAAGCAGGGACTTCCGCCCACCGGGACGGATCAGGACGTCCGGCGGCCAAGGCCGCCGGATTGAACGATGGTTCCTTGAAGGGCCATTCCGGTGAATCGCCGGAGAAACCGGGAGGGGGGTCGAAATCCCCGCGCAGGGCCGCCAGCAGGGCCGGCCTTTTCTCCGGCGGCCAGAGAGAGATCGCCCCGGCGGCGTACCGCTCCCAGAAACGCCCGGTCTGTTCTCTCAAAGCGGCCCCCAGTTCCCTGTCCCTGGCATAAGGCTCACCCCTGAGCATGGCGCAGCAGTCCCGGTAAAATGCCATGGCCCTGGCATACAGGGCGGCTGCATCCTCCGGACGGCCCGTCTCCAGAGCCCGGAACATTTCCGCCGAAAGACAATAGAGCGGCGCGTCGCCGCGCCCGGGAAGGGAGTCTTCTCCGGCTCCCGCTCCCCTGGCCGCGGAGAGGGCGCAGCCGATACCGCCGTCGGGAAAATCCCGCGAATAGTCCCCGAGGCACGCCAGGAAAGCGGAGTGGCCGGAAATATCCAGCTGCGCCCCGCAGGCCGCGGCGCGTAGCGCCCGGTCCCCCGGGAAACCGGCCGCGGCCGATAGCGGGTCCGCGGCCGAAGCCAGGGCCCGGCGGGGATAGGCGAGCACCAGCCCGTTGACGGCCAGCGCCGCCGCTATCGCCAGCGAGAAAACGGCGTCGAAGAGCCGGGAACGTCCGGGAACGGCCGTGGAACCGCGCCGGAAACGCCGGACCAGCACCGCGGTTATCAGCGGGGGCATCACGTACCCCATCGGATAAAAATACCTGCGCTCCACGGCGAAAGCGCAATGCAGCAGCACGAAAAAGACCGGCAAGGCCAGCGCCGGCAGCAGTTCGCGCCGACGGTTCAGAAAAAGAGCGGCCAGGAAAGCGCCGAAGAGGACAGGGTTAAAGAGCAGGGTATGCCATAGCCGCCGCAGTACCGCGGCGCCGTACGCGCCCGGCTCCGCGAGGATGCGCTCGAAGAAAAAACTCTCCGCGCTCCGGCCGGGCGGCAGTCCCGCCAGCTCCCTCGCGTCGCCTTCGAGCGTATAAACGGCGCCCAGCGCGCCGGCTATGACATTGGATTCGGCGCCGATACGGCTGACCATGGAGAACCGGCCGTCCAGCCACCGGTTCAAGGCCCCCCATGGAACCAGAAGGATATAGGCGGCCGCCGCGAACGCCGCCGCGCGCAGAAGAAACCGCCGGCCCCACCGGCCGCCGGCCGCCAGGTCCGCGCCGATAAAGACCGGCGGGAAAAAGAAAAGCGGTGGACGCACCAGGGCGGACATCCCTATCGCGAGGCCGGCCTTCGCCCCGGAAAAGACTTTCCCGTCGCGCGCCTCGAGGATGGCGCAGAGGGTAAGCAGCAGAAAGAACGAATAAACGACCTGCTCAAAATCATAAACGCCGTAAGAAAAACCCGCAAACTCCAGCGCGGCCAGAACGGCGAGAGCCCAGACCCCGGCCGTCCTGCCGGCCGCCAGCGCGGCGGCCCTGTAGACCAGGAAGCAGATCAGGGTATGCAAAAGCGCGGCGGCGGCAAAAAGCCCGGGGCCCAGGTTGGACACCGCGGAAACGAGGGCCCCGGCAAAGGGCATTTCAAAATTCACCGAACCCGAAGGGAAACCGGCGAGCAGGAAAGAACCAGAAGCGAAACGTTCCGCGAAGGAGGCCTCCGAAAAACGGAGCCAGGCGCGCGGCAGTACGGCGGCGCAGGCCGCCGCGCCCAGCAGCAGGGGCGGCAAAGGCCCCGACAGGGCGGCGAACTGCGGAAAGGGACGGCGGTTCATCTTCCTCCTGTCTGCCGTGACCGCGCGCCTGTCAGGCCGGCAGATTCAGTCCGGCGACCAGTTTCTTCAGCTCGCCGAGGTCCGGTCTTATCACGTGAGGTTTCCCGACGGACTTCATGGCCGCGCCGACGTCCTTGAGGCCGCTGCCGGTGACCAGCAGGACGACGCTCTCGTTCTCCTTGATCAGCCCCTGGGCCGCTGCCTTCTTGAGGCCCGCCCAGCCGGCGGCGCCGGCGGGCTCGGCGAAGACGTTGGACCCGCGGGCCAGCTCGGGGATAGCGGCTATGATCTCGTCGTCGGTGACCCCCATGGCGAAGCCGCCGGAATCCTTTATGGCGCTGACGGCCGCGAGGCCGTCGCGCGGCACGCAGACCGAGATGCTGTCGGCCAGGGTCTTGCCCGCCACCGCCTGTATGTCGGCGCCCGATTCGCAGGCGCGCTTGACCGCGTCGCTGCCCTCGGCCTGCACGGCTATCAGCTGCGGCAGCTTCTCTATGATATCGAGGTTCTCGAATTCCACGAAACCTTTCCAGATGGCGCTGATGATGTTGCCGTCCCCGACGGGGACCACCACCTTGTCCGGCACTTCCCACTTCATCTGTTCGCAGATCTCGAAGGAGCAGGTCTTCTTGCCCTCGCGCGTGAAAGGGTTGTAGCCGGTGCTGCGGTTGTACCAGCCGTACTCGCGGCTGGCCTTGAGGCAGAGGTCGAAGGCGTCGTCATAGTTGCCTTTGACCAGTATTACCGTGGCGCCGAAGACCAGCACCTGCGCTATCTTGGCCGGCGGGGCGTTCTCGGGCATGAAGATGACGGTGCTTATATCCAGGCTGCCCGTCATGCAGGCGAGCGAGGAGGCGGCGTTGCCGGTGGAGGCCGTGGTTATGACCTTTTCCTTCTGGTCCAGCGCGCGCGCCACCACCACGGCGTTGGCCCGGTCCTTGAACGAAGCCGAGGGGTTGCGCCCCTCGTCCTTCACGTAAAGGTTGGGGACGTTTATCGTCTGCCCCAGCTTCTCGGCCCGGTAAAGCGGCGTCCAGCCGATCTGCACCGGCGGAATATGCTTAAGGTTGGGCAGCGGGAGAAGGTCGGCGTAGCGCCAGATGCTGCGGTCCCAGTTCTCCTGCAGCACCTCGTAATTGAGGCGCTTCTTGATGAGATTGTAATCGTAGAGCACCTGCAGGTTGCCCCCGCAGGCGACGCAGTCGTACCTGGTCTCCGAAAGCTTGTGGTCCTTGCCGCAGCGTATGCACTGGAGTGTCTTTATTTTTTTCATTATCGTTCAACCCGGCAGTATCGTGGTGCCGGCTTCGCCTTTGAGCGTCTTTTCGAAGAGCTCGGTCTTGGCGATGTAGGCCACCGAGCCGCCGTTCTTGACGAACTCTATGGCGGCCTTGATCTTGGGGCCCATCGAACCGGCCGGGAAAGGCGGCGGGACCTGGTTATAGATGGCCTCCAGTTCCGAGGCCTTTATCACGCGCAGCGCCTTCTCGTCGGGCTTCTGGTAATTTAGCTTGGCGCCGTCCTCGCCGGTGAAGATGGTCAGGCTGACCTCGACCTCTTCGCCGCGGGCCTTTGCGCGCTTCATCAGCATGCAGCCCAGCAGCGCGCTGGCCAGGTCCTTGTCTATGACGGCCTCCACGCCGGTATACATCTTGAGCGGATCGCCGCCCTTCGCCGGCCGGGAGAACTTCACGCCGTAATTGGTCGTATAGATCTCGACGCCGTCCTTGACCTCCACGGGCACTTCGCGCACCGGGATGCCGCCGCCGCCCACCGTTATCGGCACTATGCCCTTGTCGAGCAGTGCCTCGATAGCGTCGATCTCCACGATGTCGACCGGGGCCGGGGAAGGGACCACGCGGCGCCAGATCTCGTTGCCCTTGTCGTCCTTCTTGTATATCTTCATGACCCAGCCCTCGGCCTGGCGCTGCTTCGCCTCTTCGGCGGAGTAGGACTGGCCGACGTACTTGGAGGGGTCCTTGAAATCCGGGTCGTCCTTGTTCACCACGACCTGGGTCACGATGCCGGCCAGGATATTGTCGATGCCGCGGATATTGAGCTCGTTGTTGAGCTGGGCCATCATGAAGGACATGGCGCCCTGGGTGTCGGCCACGCAGACGTCGAGCGGCAGGGGGAACATCCCCGGGCGGCACATCTCGGCGCGCTGGAGGATATTGCCCACCTGCGGGCCGTTGCCGTGGGTGATGACGTAGCGGTCTTCGGGATGCTTCTCGAAAATGTCGGCCACCAGCTTGCCGGTATCGGCGGTGCGCTGCCACTGCATGGCGATGTCGGGGTTTATGGTCCTGCCGTCCTTGTCTTTCATGCCCACCGGGGCTACCTCGTTGCCGCCGAAAGCGAATATCCTTATCTTTTTCATCTGGCCTTCTCCTTGATGTCCTTTAAAGCGGCCGACAGGCCCTCCCTGACGGCAAGCGTAAATTTTGGTAAATCCTCCCCCCCTTTATCAAGTTTCCCAAGGAGGGAGAGGGTTATCTCCAGCTGGACGCCCCCGGCCGCGGCGCGGTTGACTATGTTCTTCTCCGACCGGCCGGGAAGCCGCCGGCAGGGGGTCCCGGCGCGGTAACCGGCCTCCGCCAGGGCTTCCGCCACCAGCCGGCCGGCGGCCTCGTTGGCGCCGCCCACGCAGACCCATTCGCCCTTCGCGGCCTGGCCGTGCACCGAAACGGCCAGGTCCGCCTTGCCGGCCAGTTCCGCCGCCCGCGGATCGTCGAACCTGGCCGAGGTGACGTGCAGGCGGCCGCTGTCGCGGCCCAGCCAGGCGTTGAATATATAGAGGTTCCAGTCCGCGCCGGCGATATGCCGGGCGACCCGTGAGGCCCCCCGCTCCAGGTCGCCTCCGTGCGGGACCAGGACGGTCACCCGGGACCCGCGGTCATAGGCCTCCACCGAATAGTCGCGTCCTTCAGGGTGGGCGGCGGCCATCTCCGCGAAACCGCCGTAAGCGTCCGGGCCGAGCCTGGACTGGCCTCCGGCGCAGGCCGACAGGAAAAAGGCCGCCAGGGCCGCGAAGGTCGTATTGCGCATAACTTGACAATAAAACGATACAATATATTTAATCATTAGGCACCCGCCGCGCCTGCGGCACCTGCCGTTTCAGCGGACATCACTGGAGGAAAAAATGTCTTTCGATATCGATAAAGCTTTAAGCGAACTCAAGGCGCTCGGCGCCGACCTGAAGGGCAAGGACTTCCTGCTGACCTGGCAGAAGAACGACGCCGAGATACACTCCGTCCTCAGGATAGCGGAGATACTCAAGGAGATGCACTCCAGGAACATAAGCGCCCGCATGTTCGAGACCGGCCTGGCCGTCTCCAACTTCCGCGACAATTCCACCCGCACCCGCTTCTCTTTCGCCAGCGCCTGCAACCTGCTGGGCCTGGCGGTGCAGGACCTCGACGAGGGCAAGTCGCAGATAGCCCACGGCGAGACCGTGCGCGAGACCGCCAACATGATCTCTTTCCTGACCGAGGTCGTCGGCATCCGCGACGACATGTTCATCGGCAAGGGCCACACCTACATGAAGGAAGTGGCCGAAGCCTTAGACGATGGCTTCAAGCAGGGAGTGCTCAATCAGCGCCCGGCCGTGGTCAACCTGCAGTGCGACCTGGACCACCCGACCCAGAGCATGTCCGACCTGCTGTTCATAAAGAACCATTTCGGCGGCTTCGACAATCTCAAGGGCAAGAAGATCGCCATGACCTGGGCCTATTCCCCCAGCTACGGCAAGCCCCTCTCGGTGCCGCAGGGCGTCATAACCCTGATGAGCCGCTTCGGCATGGAAGTCGAACTGGCCTATCCCGAGGGATACGACCTGCTGCCCGACACCATCGAGGTCGCCAAAAAGCACGCCGCGGCCTCCGGCGGCTCGTTCAAGGTCTCCAACAGCATGGAGAGCGCCTTCAAGGACGCCGATATCGTATATCCCAAGAGCTGGGCGCCGTTCAAGGTGATGGAGCGCCGCACCGCGCTGCTCGAGAAGGGCGACCAGGCGGGGCTCAAGGACCTCGAGAAGGAATGCCTGGCCAACAACGCGAAGTTCACCTCCTGGGAGTGCGACGAGGCCAAGATGAAGCTCACGAAGAACGGCGAAGCCGTTTATATGCACTGCCTGCCGGCCGACATCACCGGCGTCAGCTGCAAGGCCGGCGAAGTAGCGGCCGACACCTTCGAGAAGGCCCGCATCGGCACCTACAAGGAAGCCGGCTACAAGCCCTTCATCATAGCGGCCATGATAGCCGCCTGCAGCAAGAAGGACCCGGCCGCCGTACTGGCCGGGCTTATGAAGGAGAACCGCGGCCGGGTGCTCTGAACTCCGCGCGGGACCCCGACAAAAAACCCCGGGACCCCGGGGTTTTTTATTTGCCCCGGGCCGGCCGGGGTTTGCGCTTTCCTTCCGCCGCCTTGAGTCCCTCGGCCGCGCCGGTGTTGAAGGGGTCCGCCTCCAGCGCTTCCCTGAAATGATCCGCGGCGCGGCCGAAATCCCCCCGTTCCAGGGCGTCCTTTCCCCTGTCGGACATTTCTTTTGACCGGGCGATCAGGTGAAGCGCGACGTTCTCCGGGGGCGGCGTTGGCAGGCTAATTCCCCGCACGGCGCAGAAAGCCCTGACCTTCGCGCCCTCCGAAGGATGATAGGCGATCCCGGCGAGGACCTCCCCGGCTTCCTTTGGGCGGCCCAGCCCGAACAAGGCCGCGCCCCTTAAAAAAACGGCGGCGGGCTGGTCCGGAGCCGCTTCGAGCGACCTGTCAGCCAGTCTAAGCGCCCGGCCATACTCCCCGGTCCTGCGAAAAGCCTCCCCGGCGGCGGAAAGAAAGAGATGGAAAGAACCGGCGACTCTCTCCGGGGAAGAGTCGAACCATTCGCTCTCCGACAGGGCTGCCCGCAGGAGGGAGGGCGAAACAAGAGCCTTATCCAGGAGAGCGGGAGAATTCTGCCGCAAGTAGGATATGGCGGCCAACGCCATCTCCTGGGAGTAAGGCGCCAGTGAATAGGCGAAAGCGTACGAAATTCCTTTGCCCTTTCCGGGCGGAGCGGAACCGTCTTTCTTTAGGCTGGCGAGCGGCGCGCCGCACGAGGCCGCCGCCTCCCCGATCGTCCTCCAGACCAGAGAATTGAACCGTTTTTCCCAATGGACCGCGTCGTCGAACTCAAAAAAACCCGGGACCCCGCCGGACGACTCTTCATAAAAAGCCCGCTCGAGGTCGGCGAAGCACGCCCCCTCTTCCCGCGCGGCTTTAGCCAGCATACGGTTCCTCGCGGGACCTGCCCGGTCCTGCTTTGGAGACATATCCACGGCCGCTTTCAGATAAGGAAGCGCGCCGCCCGCGTCCTTCGCTTTGTAGCGGGAGAGCCCGCTGTAATAAAGGCCGAAGGGCTCGCGCGGGGCGCGCTCCAGCAGCGCTCCGAAAGCGCGCGAAGCTCCCGAAAGATCTTTTCTTTCGAGACGGTAAAGCCCGTCCGCGAAGTCCCTGTCCCCGTAGGGGGCCTCTCCAAAAGGCGGCATGAGCAGGTTGACGGGCAGCGAACAGATGATGAGCGGAACTCCCTTTCTTTTCGCCAGCCGGGCCATGCGCCGGACACGGTATTCGTGCACGGCCAGCGAGGCCCTGCCGGGCCCGTCCTCTCCCTCGGGAAGCAGGCGGGACAGCACCCGGTACGCCGTTCGCCGCAGGTAGCCGCCCGGCCCTGGACACTGCTCCTCCCACCCCTCGTTATTGCCGCTGAACAGGACCACCAAGTCGGGGTCATGGTCCAGTATCCCGCGGAAAACGCCGGTTATACGGCGGCTCTCGTACCCCCCCCATTCCGCAGTTTATCACCTCGTTCTGTTCTTCGAAAAAACCTTCCCCGCTGTCCATCAGCGCGGCCGCAGATTCTCCGGCTATGAATATCCGCGTCAGCCCGGACGGTTTGGGCATCTTGAAAGAGAACTTTATCGAGCCGCGGCGCCCGGGGAAGACCAGGCCGTCGTCTCCCGGGGCCGTAAAAAAATCTTTTTTTGCGCCGCGGCAATGATAGTCTTCCCCGGGCTCCTCCGCCGCTGACGGCCGGATGAACGGCAGGAAAATAACGATGAACAGGATTATTGCGCGCGTGCAGCGCATTTTGAAAAGCATGTCAGCATTGTATAAAAACAACGGTCCGGGACGCCCGCCCCTCCGGACCGGAAATGATAGAATACGGACGTGAAGCGCGGGACAGGAAAAAAGGGCTGGATAAGCGAACAGTTGTGCGTGCCGATGGCCCGTACCTGCAATCTTTATTGCCGCTACTGCCAGAGTCCGCCGCGCGGCGAACCGGCCGCGCCCCTGAACAGGCTGCTGGAGGAAGTACGCAGGCGCCGTGTAAACGCGGTCAGCCTGGAAGGCGGGGGCGAGCCGACCGCGAGCGGGGATTTTTTTGACTGGATAGCGGCCCTAAAAAAGGCGGGGGTGGGGCATTTCATGCTCTCCACCAACGCCGTCGCCCTTTCCGATCCCGGGTTCGCCCGGAAGGCCGAGCGGGAGATAGACTATTTCACCGTGAACCTTCCTGCCGCGGACGAAAAGACCTACGCTCACGCCACGCGCAGCGTGAAGTTCGGCCTGGCCATGAAAGGCCTGGAAAACCTCAAGGCGCTCGGCGCGGAGGCAAGGATCAGGCTTTTCCACATCATCTACCGCGGCAACTACCGCCGGCTGCCGGCCTTCGCGGACTGGACGGCCGGGAAGCTGCCCGGCCTGGCCTTCGTGAACTTCACTTTCGTAAGGAACGCGGGGCGGGTCCGGGACGACGCGGAGATAATACCGCGCTATCCGGAAGTCGAGCCCTACCTCAAGCTGGCGCTGGGAAAATTGAAACGCAAGGGGATCAGGGCTGTCACGCAGAATTTCCCCCTCTGCCGGCTAAGACATTTCGAAGGATTCTCTTTCGAGTTTCACCGCTGGCGCCGCGGGGACCGGGTACTCGAGGCCGGGATCGCCGGCAAGGCCCGCTGCTCCGCCTGTTCCCGCTGCACACTCGGACCCGCCTGTTGCGGCGCCAGGGCCGACTACCTGCGCGTGCACGGCCGGGGCGAGCTGGAAACATCGGCCCTCGATCCCGCCGTTATAAGACCGGAGCCCTTCCAGTGAGGCCGGGATGAAGATAGTCTCCTGTTTTTCGGACGTAAAGGAACTGGAGCCGCTGGCCAGGGCCGGCGCGGACGAGTTCTACACGGCGGCCCGGGAACTGCCGGCTTTTCATTCCGGTGAAATGCCGCTCTCCCGGCTGCCCGGCGCCATCAAACTCGCGCACTCGCTCGGCAAGAAGATCTCCGTGGCGGTCAACGCCGTGCTGGCCAGGGCAACGGCGCGTCAGCTGGCCGCCATAGAGAAGAGCGTACGCAGGCTGGACGACGCCGGCGCCGATTCGTTCATCTTCGCCAGCCCGTACCTCCTCAGGATGTTCTCCGCGCCGGGACGGCGGCTGCGCGCGCGCCTGCACCTGAGCTCCGTCCAGCCCGTCTTCAACAGCTTCGCCGCGGCCTTCTTCGCCCGGTTCGGCGTCTCGCGCGTAATACTCCCCAGCCAGCTGCCCCCGAGCGAGGCCGGGCCGCTGCTTTCCTTCTGCCGGGAAAAGGGGATAGAGACGGAGATCTTCGATTACCGGTTCTTCGGCTGCGCCTACGTGAACGGCCGCTGCCAGCTGCACGAACCCGGTCATTACACGGCTCGGGGTAAATCCGGGCGCGCTTCGATGTGCCGGCTTCCCGCCGGAGGAGGCCTGGTCCGTCCCGCCGGCCTCGACGTTCCCGGGAGAGCGGGAGAACTTCCGTCCGTTCTGGCGCGACTGGAACGCAGGCTCGCTTCAGGGGACCTCCCCGGAGTCTCGGACTCCGCCGCTTTCTTCGACTTTTTCTCGGCCGGCGTGGACTATCTGAAATACGGGACAAGGCGGGACCCCTCCGCCGTCAAGACCGCTAAAGTGCGGGCGATGCGCGCGATGACGGCCCTGGCGGAAAAATTATCCGCCGGCGGCCGGGCGGATGCGAGAAAAAGATTCGTCGCGGAAATGTCCGGCTGGACCGGCGGAGGGCTCTGACGATGCCCGCGGAAAAAGGGATAAGGCTCGGTACCATGAGCCTGGAGAAGCTCGGGAGATCAGGCGCGCTAGAGGACGCCCTGCGGGCTTTCGACCGTTTTTATATAGGGCCCGAATTCTGCGGGGAACTGCTGGACGACTCCCTCTGCGGGGATGCCGTCCGGCTGCGCGAGCTGGGGAAGAAAGTCTGCGTCCTTACGCCGATGCTGGGGGAGGGAGGCGCGGAGAGGCTTGACCGCTTATTCGCGAGGCTGGCCGCACTCGCCGAAAAAGGCCGGCTGGCCGCACGCGCCCTGGAGATAACCGTTAATGATTTCGGCGCGGTCGAACTGGCATCCCGGCGCCGCCTTCCCTTCAGGCTCAACGCGGGCCGCCTGCTGCGCGACAACGCATTCGATACCACGGGAAAACCGCTTAAAGTCCATAACGGCGCCGCGCTGGATTTCTTCCGCTCGCTGGGCATCAACCGGTTCGAGATACCCACGATCGGAGCCCTGCCTCCGACTAATTTCCAGGAAGGGCGCCGTTACGGTTTCGACAGGAGCTCTTTCCGGCTGACGCTCCATTATCCTTATCTGGACCTGACGGCGGCGCGGGCCTGCCCGACCGGCCTGCCCGACGCCGCTCCAGGGCGCGCGCCCGCCAGAACGGCATGCGCGCGCGAATGCCTGATATCCGCCCTGGAACTCCGGCATCCGTTCATAAAGGAGCGCTTGCTCCTGCGCGGCAACGCGGTGTTCATGGAATTCCCGGAAAAGTTCTACGCCTCGGAAAAGGAACTGGCCGCACTCAATATCGACAGGCTGGTCTACTCGCCCTTCCCCTGACCCGGCGCGCCCTCAACCTCGCTCCTGAAATCGAGAAAGACCGGCCGGCAGCCTCGCCCGGCGTCGGAAAGCAGCCGGTCCGCCGCGGAGAGTATCCTGCCGGACCTGACCGTCAGGACGCGTTCGGAATTAAGCGCCCGCAGCTCGGAAGCCGGCATCAGCGACAGCGGCCCCGTAAGGCCGCCGTGCTCTATGCGCAGCGCCCCGCGCGGGACCCGTGACGCTTTGGCGCGGCTGAAGACGAGGAATCTGTATTTCCCCATGGAGAGCACCGGCCGTGAGAGCCTGTCGCGCAGCATCGCGGCGAAGTCCGGCATATGTCTGCCCAGCTCGGCGAAGGTCAGCGCCGCCCGGCGCAGGCTCCCGGCGCAGTCGTAGGAGCAGGGATGCCAGCAGACGACATTAAGGTTCGGCAGCGGCAGGTCGCGGCTGTTGATCCGCATTATGGAGCCGTACATCTCCCTGTCCTTCTCCGGCCCGTCCCTGTAGGGGGTGGAGAAGAAATTGAACACGTTGTTGAGCAGAAAGGAAATGCCGCCGCGCAGGTCACGGGTGCCGGAAAGGATGGAATCGAGAAAGCCCGTCCTGATGCGGGCCAGCCTTCCCGGGTCCGACCAGGGCAGGTATCGTCTTACACAGCATTCGGGATAGCCGAGCAGGCAGCCCCAGTCGATGAAGGCGCCGTCGCTGTCCATGCTCCGCCAGCTCCGCGCCGCCGCCTCCAGGTCGCGGCGCCGGCGGCCGATGAGCACCATGAATTTTTCCGGACGGAAATGAAAGTGCCTGGAGCCGCCGCTCTCCGGCTTGAGGTAGAGCAGGCCGAAACGCGAACAGAGACGCTTGATGTATTCCTCGTCTGAGGCGGAAATGTCCGTGTAGAGCACCGGCTTTACGCCGGCCAGGACGCCCATCAGGTCGCTTATATGCGGATCCAGCGTCCTGAGTTCCGCGCCGGCGCTTTTCTTCCCGGTGTTTTTCATGGATCCGCGGCCTCCGGACCCGGGGTCAGAAACCCCTCTCCCTGAACCGCGGAGCCGGCAGGCCGGCCTGCAGGGCGTTGAGCATACGGGCGGCCAGGACGCGCGCCCCGGCATAACCGAAATAAGGCTCTTCGAACAGGCAATGATGACCGTACGACGGAAAGCCCAGTTCCACAAAAGGCAGCCCCTCGGCGAAACCTTCTGTAACGGCGAAGGAATTGACCACAGCCAGGTCCGGTTTACGGTAGCGGGACAGGGAGGCAACCGCGGACTTCGCCTCCGCAGCCGACGGAGCGAAAAGAGCGGTATCCGTCCCGCGGACAAAAGACCCGAGCGTACGGGAGGAAGAACCCAGCAGCGCCGCGGGCACGCTCAAGCAGAGTTCCGCCGCGAAAGCCGAGAAAGCGGAATAAAGATGGGGATCGCCCGCGAAAAGGACGTTCCTGTTCCTGAGAACGCGCAGGGCCGGCGTCAGCGCGGCGGCGGCGGACCGCTCGGCCTCCACGAGAGCGGCGGGGAGCGCGCCTTTCAGCCCGGCCGCGCGGCGCACTCGCTCCAGCCACGCGGAAGTCCCCTTGAGCCCCATCGGCAGCCCCGTTTCCAGCAGTTTCGCGCCGCACCGCGCCGCCAGCGTCCTGGCGGCCCGGCGCCCGTACGGCAGGGAGATCACCAGCGAGGCCTCGGCCGCCCTCTCCAGGTCCGCGACCGGTCCGCCCGAAGGCCAGACCGAGACGAGGTCCAGGCCGGCCAGTTCGAGCAGGCGGGAGATTTCCTTCAGGTTCGCCGCGTGGTCGAACTCGTTGCGGTCCAGCAGATAGCCGGCCAGCGCGACCTTATTGGAAGCGCGGCGCGTTTTTTTGGGGAAACGCACGCAACGCGCGAGCGCTTCCAGGGAAAGGTCGTATCCTTCCAGCCAGTCCAGGTCCATCGATTTGGCCGGCACCGCCGACACGGGCGTCCCCGGAGGTACGGCCGCGGCGATCCCGTCGTAGTCCATCCCCGCCAGCCAGCCGAAGGGCAGGCCGGTCAATAGCACGGCCCCGAAACCTCCCGAACCGGAAATACTGTTGAGTATGGCCGACACCCTTTTCTCCGGATTCTTCTGCGGCGTAAAAGGCGTCACCATGGTGCAGACCACCCGGTGCCGGCCCGACGGAGAGAGCAGCGTAGAGAAAAGATCGTGATTACCCGCTATCAGGTCGGCCTTTACCATCGCGCAGTTAGGGGCGTCAACGACCAGGCAGACGTCCCGCACGGCGTTTACGGCCATGAACACGCCCAGCTGGTAGGGCAGCTGGTAAGTCCTTTCGAAGGCTTTATCAGCGGCAGTGTCGCTCATTGAAATCCCATTCGCATAAGTTCAGCAGGCGGCGCATGGTCTCCAGAGCGCCCTCGTAGCCAGGCTCGCACATCGAAGAGGAAAAATCGGTCTTTCCCGCCGCCGCGAGGCGCTTGTCCCCCGGTATATCGGAATAAACGATACGCAACGCCCGGTCCGCGGCGAGAGCGCGGCGCAGGGCGGCCGGCGAATCGAAGGAGGACAGGCGCGGTTTTACGCCGGTCCTCCCGGCGAGAAGCTCAGCCTCCTTTACGGCCAGGGCCTTCGCGGCCCTATCCGGCGCGTATGAGAAGAGGCGCACCGGCATACCCGCCTCTCTCATAAAAGAGAACATCGGCACGCCCGAGACCGCCCAGGTGCCCTCGAGGGTAGGGATTTCGTCCGGGGACGCGATGAAGCCCGCCGCAAAACGGGTCAGGCTTTTCTTAAGATCCGAGTGACGCGCCGTGTCGGCCGCGGACGGGCCGATGCCGACCCGCGGCGGTTTCCGGCCGACTTTCACGAAGATCGCGCGCAGCCAGGATTCCGTAGCGGCCAGGCCGTAAGGGGCCGGAGGGGATATCCATTTTATCTTAAGCTCGTCGAAGGCGGTAGTCAGCACGGGATCGGGGTAAGCCAGCACCTGCAGACGGGCGGCGGCGATATCGCCGTAGAAATCCCTCTCGGGAGGCGCGACCGACAGACCCAGGGAAACAAGAAGGTCTATCAAAGGCAGGGCTTTGCCGGAAGCGAAGTTGACCAGGTTCAGGTCGGAGGACGGTCTCACGCTGCGCAGCCCGGAAAGCCGACGGGCGACCAGCGCCGCGCGGGCGCGGACCTTTTCCGGGGTCGCGTCCTCGAAATTATTGAAGTTGTCGCGCAGAACCTCCATATCCAGGTCCCGCGAGGCCTTCTCAAGGAAATTGTTCACGTCGCCGGCAAGCAGCAGGGGGGAGCAGCCGTTATAGAACTCCAGCAGGCCTCCCGCGCTGCCGCGGGCGGCGACGGCCGCCAGCCTGCCGGCCATCTTGAGTTCGTCGCCCCGTATCGCGTCCCCGTAGCCGAAGTCCGTGTTCATCACCGTCGTGCCCTCTTTGGGAAGGAACGGGGCCATGGAAGGGTTCCGGTCGTTGGAGAGGCCTCCCATCTTCTGGAAAGTGTTGAGCGGCGTGCTGGAGCAGCTGCTGAAGCGGCACTCGATGTCGCCGTGCTCCACTATCACGGCGCCCGGTGGAACGCAGACGCCTGAATTATCCGAGAACACGAAGCGGTGCCACTGTCCGAAACCGGTATGCTGGTCTATCGGTCTGTCGCCTTCGGGCAGACGGGGATGATAGCCGGTCCTGCCGAAAGAATCGGCGTCTCCGTAAAAATCGGGGCCTCCGCTGAAAGCGGAAACGAAATCGTCGAAACGAAGCGCCGAAATACCGAGCAGTGCCGCCTCGAACTCCGACCGGTCGCCCCGGGGCTCTTCGCCCGGGGCGAAACAGAAAGCCCAGTCCCCGACCGGCGTCATACCCGTCCGGATCTCGGAGAGAGGAGCCACGAATATCTTGCAGGCGTCCGCGCCCTTTTTCCAGGAGCAGACGACCTGTCCGCCCAGGAGGCCGGTCACGGCGAAACCAGACCCCTCCAGGAGCGCCGGCGGAGAAACGGCAGGGACAGGGCGGCCGGACCGGCCCGCTCCGGCCCTGCTTTCGGCCGCTTCCGCTCCGCCCCCCGTGAAAGCCTCGAACTTTCCGTCGCTCATCATGCGCGGCGGCGAGGGCAGCTTCCGGGCCGACACTATCGCGCCCGCGAGTTTGGCCAGGCTGCCGGCGGCCGCGCTGCGGGGGTCCAGCAGGACGACCGGCTTGCGCGCCTTCTCGGCCCTGCCGACCGCGGGGTCCCTCGGTATCACGCCCAGGACCCGGGTATTGACGGACCTGGCGAATTCCTCGGCCTGCCTGACCGCCGAAATATCCTTGGCGTTCACCGCCAGGCCCGCCAGGAAGACCCCGTTCCTGGCGTAGTTGTTTATCATGGCGACCAGATTGTTGGCGGCGTAGAGCGAAAGCAGTTCCTCGGAGACGACGATGACCGCCTTGCTGGTGAAGCCCCGGCGCAGCGGAGCGGCAAAGCCGCCGCAGACCACGTCGCCGAGCACGTCGAAGACGATCGTGTCGTATCCGTTGCGATCCAGCAGGTCCGAATCGCGGATGGCGTCGAGCATGGCGCCGATACCGGCCCCGGCGCAGCCGACGCCGGCCTGAGGTCCCCCGGCCTCTATGCAGTCGATCCCCTTCACGCCTTTGTGAACGGCCCCGTCCAGGGCCGCCGCGCCGGCGAAACCGCCGTCGCTGAAAGGTTTTATGCGGCGGCCGGCGAGCGAGAGGGTGGAGTCCCGCTTCGGGTCGCAGCCGACATGCAGGACCTTCCGGCCGGCGGCGGCCAGCAGGACAGAAAAATTGGCGGCGATAGTGCTTTTACCGATGCCGCCTTTACCAAAAAAAACGATGCTTTCCAAGTTTCCCTCTCGCGAGCCGTCCTTCACGTACAATTATATAATAAAGGCCCGCAACAGCCGTCTTAAAGACCGCCGGCTTACCGTACAACGGGCCGAAGACAAGGATCCCCGGACCGCCCGCGTCAGGGGAGTTTCCGGCGGGGCAGGGGCCTGAGAGGGAACGGCCTGGGTTTCTCCAGCACCGGCCTGAACTCGCGGCGGCCGAACACGTCGGCGTACCACTTCTCGAAACCCATGCAGACCTTGTCATAGACGCAGCGGGAGCACGACTTGTTCTTCACCCGGATACGCTCCTTGACCGAATAGACCGCGTCGGTCTTGCCCTCCACGTAATAGAGCGGCTCGTCGTCCTCGGCCCGCTCCGGACGGTCCCATTCCGCCATCAGGTGGGCGGCCTCCGGGATATTGCAGGGACAGAAATTTATAAGTACGCGGCTCTCCGGGCGCACCCCGGACTCCTTCAATACTGCCAGCGTCCTGCGCAGGGAAGGCGCGGCCCGCGTGACGCTGACCTTGAGCAGGTCCGCGTTCCTGGCCATCATACCGCTGTAATGCGGGAAGATGATATTGAAATCGCGCACGCCGAAACGGCCCGTTATAAGTCCGACCATGTCCGGCAGCGCCCTGTAATTCACGGCGTTGAGGGCCATGTTCACGCAAAGCTCGGCGCCGCTCTTCCTGATATTATGGAAGGCGGCGGTCAGTTTATCGAAAGCGCCGGGAACCCCCACCAGCCGGTCATGTATCTCCGGGCCGGGCCCGTGCAGCGACAGGCGGAAGAGGTTGGCGCCGGCGGCTGCAAGCGACTCCGTGTAGGCGCGGTCCGCCAGTTTCAGGCCGTTGCTCATCACCTGTATGTACGGGTAACCGATCTTCGCCGCGAGTTTTATGATCTTAGGAAGGTCGGGCAGCATCGTGATCTCCCCGCCGATGAAATATGCGCAGCGGCAGCCCCGGGCGTAGCCCTCATAAAGAGCCCTGGAAGCGTCGGCGAAAGGCATGCGCTGGCCGGTCAGCGGCTTGAGCTCGTCGCCGGGCTGATAGCAGAAAACGCAGCGGGCGTTGCAGTCGTAATTCAGTATTATCTCGCAGTTCTTTATCCTCGCTCCCGGGGACGGCGCTCTCGTGCTCATTTAACCCTCCTGACCGTCTTTCTTTTCTCCCAGGCCGCCGCCAGGACCTGTTTCGGGACCTTCTTTATGGCCTTGAACTCGGACCCGCCGTAAAGTTCCAGATAGCTCCGCTCGACGCCCTTGCAGCGGCCGTAAAGCAGGCAGCCGCGGCAGCCCCGCACCTTGACGGAACCTTCCGCCTTCATTTCCTGCAGGCGGCGGACGGTACCGTCGGGCAGCATCACTTCCTCCTGGGCTTCGCCCTCCGCCGGCAGTTCCCAGTCGGCCATTACGTCCAGGTATTCCGGCATCAGGCAGGGCGGAAAATTCACCACCATGCGGGCGAAAGCCGGCAGGCCGGAAGCCGCTACGAGGGACAGTCCCTTCCTGACATACGGCACCGCGGAGGAAACCCGGGTCCGCAGCAGCCTGGCGTTGCCGGCCATCAGCCCGGCGTAATGCCCGTAGATGATATTGTAATAGCTGATCCCAAGATCTCCGAAGACAAGCCGGAAGAACTCCGGGAAGCGGCGGTAATTGAGCCGGTTCACCACCTGCGCCAGGCCGACCTCGAGGCCGGCGTCCTGGGCGGCGCGTACGGTCCTGATAACGCCGTCGAAAGCGCCTTTCACCCCTACCAGCCTGTCATGGACCGCCGGCGACGGGGCGTGCAGCGATACGTCGAGCATGTTGACCCCCGCGTCCGCCAGCCTGGGCAGCAGGGACGGGTCCGAAAAGCCGACGCTGTTGGTGCAGACCTTGACCAGCGAATAACCCAGCCGCCGGGCCAGGCGGGCTATTTCGGGAAGGTCCTTCCTGAGCGTGGGTTCGCCGCCGATCAGGCTGGCTATCCAGGCTCCGCCCGCGCGGCCCGCCTGCAGCGCGCGGGCTATGGTCCGCATATCGGCCTCCGGACGTTCAGAGGCGTGAAAGTCCGCGGGATTGTAGCAGAAGAGGCACCGCAGGTTGCAGCGGTAATTAACGGTTATCTCGCAGACTTTCGGCTTCCTCTCTATCGGCCACCGGACCCTGGCCAGGCGGCGGCGCAATTCGGCCGGGTCCGCGGCCGGAGCGGCGGCAAGCGCCGCCGCCGCGTTCTTCGCGATGAACGGATTGGATATCATTTGACCCACCCCGGGCCGGCCTCTTTCAGGCTGGCGGCTATTCCGGTCAGCACATGCCCCCGCCACAGCAGGCGGCGGACCGATGATAATGCCGTCGGCGGGCATAAAAGACCGGCGGCCGAACGGCGGCAGCCGGCCGAATACAGCGCCGGGAGTTCGGCCGCGAAGTCACGTGGGAAAGACGAGCCGAACACGCGGCGGTACTCGGCGAAGGAGAGACGCCCGCCGGGCGCGGCGAAACTCTCGAGGACGAAATATACCTTCTCGTCGAGCAGGTCCGTCCGGGCCATCCGGTACACGGGCGGGCGGCCCGCCGTCCGTGGGGCTTTTCCCGGCGGGCCGTTGAAAAATCCTCTTTCTTTCATTATAGTGAGACGAACCGTTTCGCCGGCCGGACCGTCCGGCAGGCGCGGAA
>JAVVFK010000059.1:0-11481 GCA_032251015.1 Elusimicrobiales bacterium | reverse complement strand
CTCCACCAGCCTGAAGACGCTGTTGAGAAAGCAATTGGGTATGTGCGGCTGGCAGCCCAAGCACAAGTCCGAAACGGAGACCGCCATCTCCGCCAGCTCGCCCTTGTCGAACCAGATGCCCTTGCAGCCGGGGCAGACGTCGAGCGGGATATTTCCCAGTTCCTCGGTCTTCACCAGGGTCTCGGAATCGCATTTCGGACATTTAGTCATCGGACCATCCCTCCTGCTATTTCAGTATCGGCAGCGAGATTGTCACCCGGGCGCCGCCGCCGGGGGCGTTCTCCGCCGTCGCCGTGCCGCCGTGGCGCTCGGCGTACTTTCGCGCTATGCTCAGGCCCAGCCCCACGCCGCGCGGCCTGGTGGTGAAGAAAGGCTCGAAGGCCTTCTCGCCGTCGCCGCCGGGAAAGCCGGCGCCGGCGTCGGTGAACGACAGGTGGGCCATCTTGTCGTCGTGCGAGCACTCCAGGGTGATCACTCCGCCGCCCTCGGGCATGGCCTGCACCGCGTTGGACATCACCTGGCGCAGCGCGTAGCGCATCGCCTCGATGTCCACGTTCACCTTCGGGTCCTCCGGGTCGTGTACCGCCTTTATCGTCACGCCCTGCGGCAGCGGGTAGGACCCGGCCAGGTCGTCGATGCCGGCGTTCATTTTCGCGGGCGCCAGCTGCAGGTCTCGCTCGCGCGTGAAGGCGAGCATCTGCTCGATGACGTCGTTGGCGTGCTTGACCTCGCCCTCTATTATGCCGAGGTGCTTGGAGACCTTGGGGTCCGGCTCCGCTCCGCCGGCGGACAGCCTGGTCCTGACGAAATAGAGCGAGTTGGAAATGATGGCCAGCGGATTGCGCAGCTCGTGGCTGACCACGCTGGACATCTGCTTGAGCAGCCCGGGGCTGTCTTTTTTGTCGGTATCTGTCATATCACGGTTATTTTATACTTTTTTAAACCGCCCGGTCTGCGGCTTTCCCGTTTTCCAGTCCCGGCCCCTATAAGGTAAAATCGTATATGCGCTGGCTGAAACATCCCCTCGACCGCGATATCTTCCGCATAGCCGTGCCGGCCTTCCTGGGCTTCCTGACCTTCATCCTCTTCGACGCCGTCAACATCTTCTGGATAGGCCGGCTGGGCACTTCCGCCATAGCCGGCGTGGCCTCGGCCGCTTTCCTGACCTGGGCCGTCTTCGCCGCCATGACCGCCACCACCGCCGGCGCCAACAGCCTCATCGCGCAGGCCTTCGGCGCGGGAAAGAAGGACGAAGCCCTGGCCGTGGCCAAAGAAGCCGCCTGGCTGAGCATGGGCGCCTGCCTGCTCTTCATGGCCGTACTGCTGCCTTCCGTCGCGGGCATATTCCGCCTGATGGGCCTGCAGCCGGAAACCGCCGCCTACGCGCGGCAGTACCTCACCGTCTTCGCCTTCGCCATGCCGCTCTACTACCTCTGCAACCTGGCCGCCGCCGTCTTCAACGCCTACGGCGACACCCGCACCAACGTGATGATCATGTCCTCGTCGGTGGCGCTCAATATCGTCCTGGACCCGGTGCTGATACTGGGCTGGGGGACCGGCCGCCCCTTCGGCGCCGTCGGCGCGGCCTCCGCCTCCGCCCTCTGCACCGCCTGCGCCCTCGCCGCGCAGGTCGTATTCCTGCGCAGGCGCGGCTACCTGGCGCCGCTGCGCGAAGTGCTGCGCGTACCGGAGGCCTTCACGCGCTCGCTGCGCATACTGCAGATAGGCGTTCCGGCTGCCTCGGTCAACGTGGTCTGGTCGCTGGTCTACCCGGCCCTGACCTCCATCATCACCCGCTTCGGCGAGGCCCCGCTGGCGGGACTCAGCGTCTGCTTCCGCCTAGAAGGATTCCCCTACTTCCTGGGCATCGGTTTCTCCACGGCCATGGCCGCGCTGGTGGGCCAGGCCTACGGCCGCGGCGACATGGCGCGCGTCAGGGCGGTGGTCGCGCGCGGGCGCTTCCTCATCACCGCGCTGCTGATGCCGGTGGCGCTGGCCTTCGTCTTCATCCCCCACCTGCTGGTGCTCCCCCTCACCAACGACCCGGAAGTAATAGCCAACGCCGCGCGCTACCTGCGCATCATCGGTTATTTCGAGATCTTCCTGGGCTGGGAACTGATGTTCGAAGGCGTCTTCACCGGCCTCGGCCATACCCGCGACTACATGCTCATCTCCGTGCCGCTCACCGTGGCGCGCTGGCCGGCCGCCTGGCTGCTGGCCGTGACCTTCGGCCTGGGCACGCCGGGCATCTGGTGGGCGATCAGCGTCTCCACTCTTCTTAAAGGGATCTGGGCGTCTTGGCTATTCCACCGCGGCGCGGCCGCAGCCCGCATGCTGCGGACGCCGGAACCGCAGCTGGCCCTGCAGCAGTAGCTGCGGCCCGGTCCGCGCCGGGTTTTGGTAGAATAAACGCGGGTTACGATACTACGCAAGGGGGTAATTCATGAAAAAGTATATTATCGCGTCGGCGATGGTGGCCGCGGCGGTCTGCGCGCTCCACGCGCAGGACCGGCCCGAAGGGGAAATGGCGGCGAAACCGGCGGTGAAAGTGGAGAAGATAGTGACGGCTGCCGGGGTGGAGGACAGAGAGCCCGTTGGCGAGGCCAAGACCTTCAGCGCGGACACGGCCCGCGTTTTCACCTGGACCAGGATCGCCGCGGATCAGCCGCCGGTAACGGTGACTCACAACTATTACTTAGGCGGCGAGCGGGTCGCGCAGGTGGAACTGGAGATCAAAGCCAGCCCGTACCGCGTGTGGAGCTCCAAGGCCGTCGGGCCCGGCGAGTGGAAGGTGGAAGTGACCGACGAAGAAGGCAACGTTCTGGCCTCGGCCATGTTCACCGTCGGCGGCGGGTCCCCGGAGGACTCCGACTCCTCCGAACCGGCGGAATAAACCCGGGACCCCGTACGCGGGCCACGGCTCCGGGGTCAATCCCCGGAGCCGGCCTGCTCCTGAGCCTGCTTCATTATCGTAGAGAAGTCGGGTATGCCCTGCGCTCCTCCCGCGCCGGAAGGCGCGACGTTGGTGGGGGTTATCGACTTAAAAGGGACCATTTTCATGCGCGGGACCGCGGTGGTCGCCGCTTTCTTTTTGGTCCGGGCGGCGGCCGCGGTCTTTTTGGAGGCGGCGGCCGTGGACTTAGCCACCTTCGCCTTCGGCACTACGGCGGCGGCTTCCGCGTCCGGTTCGTCCTCGCCGTAATAGCCGGCGTTGGTCTCGCTGAACATATCCAGGCTGCCGCCGCCGGGGTTTTCGGAACGGGAAAGCGGGCTAAGCTCCGGCGGCGGCGCGTCGTTTTCCGAGGCGCTGAAAATATCCAGCGGCTCCCCCGAGGCCGGGAGCGTCCCGGAGTCGCCGTCGCTCATCATGAACTTGATCCCCGCCAGCGACACCAGGGTCAGCGACACCAGCCCCAGGGCCAGCAGCACACGGGTCGGACCGTCCTTCAGGTTAAAGCCGGTCATGCGGCTTCTCCCTCGCGGCCTTCCCCGCCGGTGAAAGCGGCGGCGGCCGCGGAGAGCTGGTGCTCGAAGACCGTCTTCACAAGCACCAGCACGGCCGCGATATATATCCCGGCCCCGGCGCCCGCGAACCTGGCGATAAAGCCGGCGAAAATAGCGGTCAGCATCACGGCCAGTATGCGCAGCAGCCCCATGCCGGAATAGAAGCCGGAATTAAAAAAACGTCCCTCCCCCCTCAGCCAGAAATCGCGCGCGAACGACCAGGCCTGGCCCAGCGCCAGCGCGGCGAAAGGCAGGACCATGGGTCTTAGCATGAGCCGGTAATCGACGTCGGTCTTAAGGTCCCAGCCCAGCAGCAGGTCGAGCATACTGCTGGACAGCCCGGGGTCGGAGCCCGGCAGGTCCGGCAGAATGAATCCGAACAGGATCACGCCCGAGAACGCCAGCGTGATCCCGCCTTTCCCGATAAAGAAAACGGCTGTAAAGAGGCTGCCGATCAGCCCGCTGCGCCCCTGCTCGGACTTCTCCGGGGAGGGCCCGTACCTCCTGTAGCTCTCCGCGATATCCATAAGCCGCCCGGACAGGGTATTATGCGACCCCTCCGCGAAAAGGATGCTCACTACCGTGAAGAAGCCCATGAGCACGGCCTCCAGCCAGTAGACGATCAGCATCTCCGCGGCGGCCAGGTACCCCGTGAGCACAAGCGCAAGCGGGACGGCGTTGGCGAGTATAAGACCGAATTTCACTTTGGACATGTATTCTCCTCCCGGTCTCCCGGCGGCCGGGCGCGCCGGATCTTTTTATTGTCCTCGCGGCGGTGATGATGCCGCCGGCTGTGCAGGAGCTGGATATCCACCAGCTTCCGCAGTATCTCCATCAGCACCCCGGGGGCGGCGCCGAGCTTCTCATAGCCGGCATCCTCGGCCTCGCGGCAGAGATGATATATAGCCTCGATGGTGGAAACGCAATGCGGCTTGGGCTGCCGCTTAATGGCGAAGCGCGAGACATAATTCCCGGCGAAGGAGAGCCGCGGCAGGACTTTGACATTGGGGCTCTTGTTGAGCAGCGTACGGGCCGTGTTCCAGGTGCCGTCTATGACGAAGACCAGCGGGACCTTCCCCTCCGGCAGCGCGGCCCGGTCCATCCCTTTGAAATTCACGGCCGTCGGTCCGGGGTAGAGCACGAAAGGCGCGTAGGCGGGATCGCGCAGCAGCGAATTTACCCGCTCGTCGCGCGCGAACTCCGTGCCGATGAACAGCTCCGCGTTCTCCAGGCACATCCAGGCCAGCCGCGCCGTGCCGGTGCGCTGCTTGCGCGCCTCCTTGGTATGCATCAGGATGACGAAGCGCATCCTGGTGGCGAACGGCTTCACGCTGCCGCAGAGGCAGTTCTTCTTCGCCCTGAAGCAGACGTAGCATTCCTCGCGAACGGGGGCGGGGGCCGGACCTGTCATTGAGAGATTCTACAAAAACGGGAAGGCGTTGATTTTTGTAAGATACGCTTATGGACAAAACGGCGTTCGAGAACAAGCCGTACTTCCGGCCTCTCCGGGCGCTGTACTGGGGTTCGCTGGCCGCCGGGGCCGTCTTCCTCATCGTACTGGGCTTCGCGGCCAGCGACGTCGAACCCGCCGGCTTCTTCTGGGCGGGCGTGCTGGCCGCCTTCTACTGGCTGCTCCACCGGCTGTTCTATTTCCTTATGTTCCGCGAACCCTTCCGCCTGCCGCGGCGCTGGCGGAACACGCTCCGGCCTCCGGCGCGGGACAACGGTCGTAAGCCCTAAAAATCGTAGAATATTGGCATGATGAACATGCCTATCGATCTCCTGCTGATATCCTCTATCCCCTTCCTCGCCATAGCGGCCATCGTCGCCGCCGGCGTTTACAAGTACGCCAAAAACCGCGACAACTGCGCGGCACTCAGCCGGCTCGCCGGCCCCATGCACGCCTCTTTCAGCGGCGGTTTCTTCAAATACCCCGCTCTGAGCGGCCATCATTCCGGCCTGCCTTTCACTATCGAGCTCCACCCGCCCATAACCCGCTACCACCGGCGCAAAGACCACCTTTCGGTCACGCTGAACAGGAGCCTGCCTTTCGAGATGCAGGTATGCGAAGAAGAGGTGGACGCCTGGTTCGGGGAGCGGTATACCGATTTCGAAGAATGGGATGAGGGGCTCAAAGCGTCATCGCCCGGACTGTTGGACGGGCTCCTGGTAAAAGGCGACGGGCAATGCGCCTCCTATCTGCAGGACCCGGCCAATGTCAAAAGGATACGCGAAGTAATAGACGCCGGGTTCCCGGCGATAAGGATGAGCAGGGAGGGTATAAACGCGGCAAGGCCGCGCTACGACCTGGAAGCCGACCTGGTGCCCGAAAAGCTATCAGCGCTGATGGACAAGCTGGCCGCTCTACCCTGAAACCCGGCAAAATTCCTTAAGATCCTCCTCGGCGAAACTGACCTCGCGCCGGGAGCGGTTCCGTTCAGGCGTGCAGCTTGGAAAGAAGCCAGGCCATGTTCTCGCCCAGCACCTTCATCGTCCGCATCCCTTCCTCGTCGCCCTCCACCTCGCCGATATCGCGGCCCACGCCGAAGTTCCAGTAGCTGGCGCCGGGAATGACCATCTGGCTGATGGTGAAAAAATGGTTGATGCTGTCGAAGACGTGCACCGCGCCGCCGCGCCTCACCGCCGCGACGGCCGCGCCGGCCTTGCGCCTGAACAGCCCGCCGTTGGCCAGGCCCACGTAGCCGGCCCGGTCTATCAGCGCCTTCGCTTCGGCGGTCATGTCGGCGAAATAAGTGGGACTGCCTATCAGTATCCCGTCGGCCGCGCACATCTTTTCGATATAGCCGTTGAGGCCGTCGTCGGGCAGCACGCATTTGCGGTCCTTGTTCTTGCCGCAGATCCCGCAGGCGGTGCAGCCCCTCAGCGGCTTGCCGGCCAGCTGCACCAGCTCGGTCTCGTGTCCCGCCGCGGCCAGTTCGGCCAGCGCCGCCTTTAGCAGTATGGCGGTATTCCCGTCCTTGCGCGGGCTGCAGTTGAAAGCGACTACCTTGGCCATGTTTCCTCCTGTACTTTCATACGATTCTACAAAACAAAAACGCCGGGGGCTGAAACTTTTCGGGGCGGCCGGCATCTAAGCGATATGGACTTCGAAACTGTTAAAACCATACTGCCGGAACTGGCCGCCAGGGGCGCGGTATTCGTGGACGTGCGCACGCCGGGCGAGTTCGCCGACGGCAACAAGCCGGGCAGCGTCAATATCCCGCTCGACTCCATAGCCGAGGGGGCGAAGACGCTGGACAAGGAAAAACCGGTGGTGCTCAGCTGCTTCTCGGGCGCGCGCAGCGGCGCGGCCGTGGACATACTGAAGAAGATGGGGTTCAAGACCGTCGTCAACGCCGGCCCTTGGCAGAACACCCTTTAAAGTACCGACACCGAGCCGCGGCCGAAAGCCGCGCATCAGAAGGGCGGCCCAGCTCACATCTCATCCCCGGAATATCCGGCCTTCCAGGTACAGGACCGCGCGGCCGGCTATGGCCACGCGCCCGCCCAGGTCCTGGCAGTAGAGCGTGCCGCCGCGCCGCGAGATCTGCCTGGCGGTCAGAGACTTCTTCCCCAGCACGCCGGCCCAGTAGGGGATGAGCGTGCAATGCGCCGAGCCGGTAACCGGGTCCTCGGGCACGCCCTCGGCCGGGGCGAAATAGCGCGAGACGAAATCGGCCGACCTGCCGCGCGCCGTCACTATAAGCCCGGAGCGGTCCAGCCCGGCCAGCGCCGCCATGTCCGGCTCCAGCGCGGCCACGTCCGATTCGTCGTCGAAGACGGCCATGTAGTCGCGCGAGGCGAGCACGTCCCGCGGTTCGCGGCCCAGCGCCTTTAACAGCGCCGGCGGCGCGGCGCAGGGCTCCGGGGGACGGGACGGGAAGTCCAGGACCAGCAGGTCCCCGTCGCGCGACACTTCCACGGCGCCACTGGTGCGCGTGAGGAACCGCACCGACTCCGCGCCTTTGTCGATGAAATTAAAATAAACGAAGGCCGTCGCCAGCGTGGCGTGGCCGCAGAGGTCCACCTCGGTGCCGGGCGTGAACCAGCGCAGTTCGTTGCCCCCGGCGCCGCGCAGCAGGAAGGCGGTCTCGGAGAGATCATTCTCCCGGGCGATGTCGAGCATCTCCGCGTCGGACGGCCACTGGTTCACCAGGCATACCGCGGCCGGGTTGCCGCCGTAGAGTTTATCTGTGAAAGCGTCCACCTGGAACATCGGTATGGTCTTTCCGCCGCTCATATCAGGATTCTACAAAACAAAACCGCCGGGGGGCGTCCCCGGCGGCTTTGTGGAGGTCAAAAGTAAAGACCTGACCCCGTATTTTTACTGCAGGTCCAGCTTGCCTTTCTTTATATAACCTTCGGACCATTCTCCGCCGCCGCCGAACTCGGCCTTGCGGACCTTGTAATAATCGTCTTTCTCGCCGATTATCAGCACCTTCTCGCCCTTATCGAGTTCGGTGATCTTGCCGGGGAAGAACCAGCCGGCTTTCTTGGTCACGTCGGTGCCGTCCTTGGCCACGATGCCTACCGTGTTGGCGTTGGTCCTGACATAGACCTGGCGGTAGTCGCCCACCTGGCGGCCCTTCTCAGTGAACGTCACGGTCAGGGCGTCCTGGTCCGGCGCGACCACGTCGTAGAGCCTGCCGGCCTTGATGTTAAGCTCGGTCTTGGCCCGCCCGCCCACGCCGGCGGCGGCAAGCCCGGTCTCGAGCACCACTTCGCCGCGATCGCTGGTCACCGTTATGGCGACGGATTCGGACATCCGGAAGCCTAAGTTCCTGATCTCGGCGCGCAGCATCACGTTCTCGCCGGCCTCGAACCGGCCGTCGCCGTTCTCGTCGTAGAACGCCATATCGAGCACCTTCAGCACCGAGTTGTCGCGGTAATACTGGTCGGCCGCGGCTATACCGGCCTGCTTGCCGGCCTCGAAAGCGCCGGGATAGACCTGCGCCGCCATGGCCTCGTACCCGGCCTTGTAGCCGCGCTTGGTCTGCACGTCGCAGCCGGCCGCGAAACCTTCCCTCTGGCCGTCGGCGCGGCCGTTGGACAGGCCCTGCGCCCGCTGATCGGCGTACTCCCTGCTCTTGTATTCCTCGTAGAACTCGCGGTAGGCGGAGTTGTACGCCGTATTGTAGGCGGCCTGGTAGCCTTCCTCTTTGCCGTCGGCGAAGCCGTCCCGGTAGCTCATCGAGTACTGGGAGTCGTAGGCCCGCCTGTAAGCGTAGTGATACCTCTCGTTGTAGCCGCGGCGCTTGGCGTCGTCGTAAGACCGGCGGTAGGCCCTGTCATAGCCTTCTTTGTAGCCGCGGTCGTAGGCGCGCCTCTCTTCCGGGGTGTTGTAGCCCTTGCTTACCAGCTCCAGCGGGAGGCCAAGCTCCGCCATCGCGGCGCTCTTGGAGACTCCGCCCATGGCTATCATCTCGGGGAAGGAGTTCTGCAGCTCGGTCTCGCGCAGGCTGAACCCGGCCTGGTAGCCGGCCTTGCGGCCGTTCTCGGCCTCCATGACGGCCGCGTCGGACTGACCTTTGGCGTAGCCGGTGTCGTAGGACGCGGTGTCCTGCAGACCCTGCTGCTCGGCCGCGGCGTAGGCGGAGTTATATCCGCTGGAATAGCCCGCGTCGTAGCAGCGGCGCTTGCCGGCCTCGGTGCCGTTATTAATACCCTTATATTCGCCGTCCGCGCGGCCGCGCCTGGAACCCTCGGCCTGGTCCACGGTATAGCCGTCGTTATAGCCGGCCTGCTTGCCGGCGCGTTCGCCGTCGCGGGTGCCGTTCCAGCGGCCTTCCCTTTCACCGGCGTTGACGCCGTCGGAGTAGCCTCTGCGCTCTCCCTCCCGGCGGCCCTTTTCGGCGCCGTCCCGGACGCCGGCGTTATAAGCGTGAGTGGTGTCCACCGGCTTGGGCGGCTGCGGCGGCGGGGGCGTCGGCGGCTGCGGCGGTTTCGGCGGCTTGGGAGGATGATTGGGATTGTCGGGGCGCGGCGGCTTGGGCGGCTTGACCGGATGATCGGGCCTCACCGGTTTGCCCTGGGAATCCCTCTGCTCCTGCAGGATATCCCTGACGCTTTCGCCGACTTCGGACAGTCCCTTTACGGAATTGTCGCTGGCGGCGAGTATCACGGTAGAAGCGAGAAGAAGAGAAGGTAACAGCGAAACCACATGGAATGGCTTTTTCATTTAACGCACCCCTGATTTCCGGACTCCCGGATCATTGAACGGACAATATATTTTATCCCCTCGCGCGACGGGAATACAGGGCACAAAGGCCCAATTCCGCGGTAAAAAAGAGCGCCCCCGGTATGGGCCCTTTGGTCCCGGAACCACGATCGCCAAAACAAAACCGCCGGAGTTCTCCGGCGGCTCAGTGATCTGTATGAGCGTGGACTTTTTCCTCTTTGGCGGGCAGCACTTTCTGTATGGCCGTGAGCACGGCCTTCATCGAAAGGACCTTCGACATGGCCCCCCGGCAGTTGGGGAACTTGGCGAAACCCTGCGCCATCATCGGGTCCGCGCCGTAGGAGGACAGTACCACGAAAGGGATATGCGATGTCTTCCTCATGTTCTTGATGGCCACGGCCACGTCGTGACCCGTCATATCGCCGAGATTGTAATCCAGCAGCACAAGGTCGGGAAGATAGGACAGGGCCAGCTTCACGCCCTCCGCCCCGCTCGAGGCTATTTTGGTCTTATAACCGGATATCCTCAGGCAATCCGCCAGCATGAGAGAAAGGTCGAGATTATCTTCGACAATAAGTATTTTCATGCGGCCGTCCCCGGGCATGCCACTATTCTACAAAACAGAACCCGGGCTTTTAGCGGCACCCGCACAACACGGTTTATTTTGGGGCGGCCACTGTAGTATTATTTCACCATGCAAAAAATTAAAGTGGAAAATCAGACCCTCACCGGGCTCTCGTGGTTCTCGGGGTGGCTTTTCACCATAGGGTTCCTGCAGCTCACCTTCTGGAAGGGAGTAATGGCCATCCTTCTCTGGCCTTACTACATCGGGACCCACATCCGCGCCATCACCGCGGGGTGATATAAACCCGACACCCGCCCCCTGAGGCGCCCGGGCGCGTCATCCCGTCAGAACTCGTAGGTCAGGCCGGCAAGAAAGTAATGCAGCCAGGCGAAGGTGTAGACCTCGCCCGCGCCGGAGCCGCCCTCGAGCATCCGGTAGCCGGCGCGCAGGCGCAGGCCCGGGCCGGCCTGCTTCGTTAAGGCCAGCATTATGTCCTCGGCGCGGCCCTGCGGCGCGCCAAGTGCCTCCGCGTCCAGCAGCAGGGCGTAGCCCCGCCCGAAAGAATATTCACCGGAAAAAGCCGCCAGCGGCACGAAGCCGGTATTCCTGTATTCACTGCTGACCGCGGCATTGGTCAGCCTCACGCCCGCGTGGCGCAGCTTCAGCGCGCCGCCCCAGCGCATTACCAGGCCTTCGCCGCGATAGAACTCGTAAAGATACTTCAGCCTGTATGAGTTGAACCGGTAAACGGCCTCCGTACGCAGCCCGGCCGCGAACACGGAGCCGTTGAAAGTCACGGGACGGTCGAAAGACCCCTTGGAGCGCAGCGTAAGCGGCGCGGCCAGGAAAGAGATGTCGCTTTTGCCGAATTTGCGCCCTACGCGCACCCGCAGGTAAGGCTCCGCCTCCGATTCCAGGTCGTTCGTCAGCGAGAAACTCGTGCCGCCTTCCCTGGGTATCCTTGCGTTATTGGAGCCCGCCCAGACCGCGCCCGTTTCGGCGTCGAAATAGTATTGCGCGCTGGCGCCCGCGGCCTGAAAAATAAGCCCGGCCAATAACGCGGCCATGGCCCTGTATTTGTTATTCATTATCCCCCGCATACGCCTATTCTACAAAAACATAACCGCCGGGACTCCCCGGCGGCCCGTCGACGGCTACCCGGCTATCCCCGGCTGCCTTTTTTTATTTTCTCCAGCAATTCGCCGCCGAAAGCCGCCCGCCCGCGGGCCGGGGG
>JAVVFK010000058.1:0-11516 GCA_032251015.1 Elusimicrobiales bacterium | reverse complement strand
GGCGCAGGAGATACTAGAAGGGAAGAAGCTCGCCGGCATAAGCCCGGCCGCCTACGCCGCGGTCAAGAAGATGGGCCTGCTGGCCGCCAAGCTCTACGCCCACCGCATAAAGCGCGGGGCACTGGACTTCGACCTGCCCGAGTACAAGGTGGAGACCGACGAGCGCGGGCTGCCGGTCAAAGTTTCCCGCCGGCCGCGGCTGCGCAGCCACCGGCTGGTGGAGGAGTTCATGCTGCTGGCCAACGAGTCCATCGCGATGGAACTGGAGCAGGCCAAGTCGCCGTTCCTGCACAGGCGCCACGACGACCCGGACCCCGTCAAGCTCATGGCGCTCGCCGAGACCCTCGGGGACCTGGGGCTCAGCGCCGGGCACATACGCGGCTCCAACGCGCGGCGCGGGCTGCAGGACATACTGGCCAGAACGGGCACGCACCCGCTCTCGGCCACGATAAATTCGCTTATAGTGCGCAGTATGAGGCAGGCCGTCTATTCGCCCGAATCCAAGGGGCATTTCGGCATAGCCGCGCGCTACTACGCGCATTTCACCTCGCCCATACGGCGCTACCCGGACCTGATGGCCCACCGCGCGGTGAAAGCGCTGCTCAAGGGCATGAAGCCCAAGCCCGGCCATATCGTACGGGCCTTCAACGCCATGTTCCCCGGCAAAAAAGAAGAGGCGCAGGTGCCGCTGATAAAGGCGGGGGAACACTGCTCCGAGCGCGAGCGCGCGGCCACCGAGGCCGAGCGCAAGGTCTCGGACCTCATGAAGGCGGAACTGCTGCGGACGATGATAGGCCAGGTCATCGACGGAGTGGTCACCGCCGCGGCCGGCAGCGGGGCCTTCGTCTCGCTGGCCGAGAGCGGAGCCGACGGGCTGCTGCGCGGGGCCACCTGGCTCAAGCCCGGCGACCGCGTGCGCGTCAAGATAGAGTCGATCAATTCCATCGACGGCAAGATAGATCTCTCGCCCGCGGAGAAACCCGGCCTCCCGCCTCACTGGGCGGTAAAGAAACGGGGCAACAGAAGGCGATAGGACCTTCGGCAGGCAAGGCCGGGCGGAGACACCTCCGCCCGGCCTTTTTTTATGCCCCGGACGGGGTGTGGACAGGCATACTTAAATATTCTATTTTGTATATACAAAGGTTCACTCGCGCGCGAGCGCGTTTCTTACGAAAGCACCCACGGAGGAAAGACATGGAAAAACCCACAGTGAAAACCAAGTGTCCCAACTTCTCGTCCGGCCCCTGCGCCAAGCGCCCCGGCTGGACCGTAGAAGCCCTGAAGAACGCCCTGGTCGGGCGCTCCCACCGCTCCAAGGAAGGCAAAGCCCGCCTCCAGGAAGTCTCCGACCGGATGAAGAAGGTGCTCGACTTACCACAGGATTACCGTATAGGCATAGTCGCCGGCTCCGACACCGGCGCCGTAGAACTGGCGATGTGGACGCTGCTGGGCCCGCGCCCGGTGGACATCTTCGGCTGGGAAGCTTTCAGCAAGGGCTGGATCACCGACGCCGTGAAGTACCTCAAGCTCAAGAGCGTCAACGAGTACAAGGCCGACTTCGGCAAGCTGCCGGACTTCTCCAAGGCGAACCCGGCCAACGACATAGTCTTCACCTGGAACGGCACCACCTCCGGCGTGAAGGTCCCGAACCTCGACTGGCTGCCCAAGGACCACGAGGGCCTGGCCATCTGCGACGCCACCTCCGGCGTTTTCGCGATGGACATAGACTTCGCCAAGCTCGACGTCGTCACCTTCTCCTGGCAGAAAGTGCTGGGCGGAGAGGCCGCCCACGGCGTGATCATACTCTCTCCCAGGGCCGTCAAGCGCATGGAGGAGCAGAACGACAAGGTAGCCTGGCCGCTGCCCAAGATCTTCCGCCTGGTGGACGAGAAGAAGCTCAAGCCCGGCGAGCTGGAGTACAGCACCATCAACACGCCGTCCATGCTCTGCGTGGAGGACGCCATAGACGCGCTGAAATGGGCCGAGACCGTGGGCGGGCTGCAGGGCCTCATCAAGCGCTCCACCGCCAACCTGGCCGCCTTCGAGCGCTGGGTGGAGAAGTCGGACTGGATCGACTTCCTGGCCGAGAAGAAGGAGACCCGCTCCAGCACCTCTATCTGCTTCAAGATTAAGGCCGACTGGTTCCTGAAACTCTCCGACGAGGATAAGGCCGCGGCCGCCAAGAAGATCACCGGCATGCTCGGCAAGGAAGGCGTCGCCTACGACATCAACTCCTACGGCAAAGCCCCGGCCGGCATCCGCGTCTGGGGCGGCGCCACCATCGAGACCTCGGACATCGAAGCCCTCATACCCTGGCTCGACTGGGCTTATGAGCAGGTAGCCAAAGAATATTCCAAGGAGACAGTGAAATGAGCAAAGTACTTATAGCCGATAAAGCCGATCCCCTCTGCGAGAAGACCCTCAAGGACCGCGGCATAGAAGCCGTGGTGAAGACCGGCATGAACCCCGAAGAACTCAAGGCCTGCGCCCACGAGTTCGACGGCATCATCGTCCGCTCCGCGACCAAGATAACCCGGGAGATATTCGAGGCCGCAAAGAACCTCAAGGCCGTGGCCCGCGCCGGCGCCGGCGTGGACAACATCGACATCCCCGCCGCCAGCGAGAAGAAGGTGCTGGTCATGAACACGCCCTTCGGCAACACGGTCTCCACCGGCGAGCACGCCATAGCCATGATGTTCGCGCTGGCGCGCCACATCCCCCAGGCCCACGCGTCCACGCACGCGGGCAAGTGGGAGAAGAGCAGGTTCGAGGGCGTCGAGATAACCGACAAGACCCTCGGCGTCGTGGGCTGCGGCAATATCGGCGGCGTCGTCGCCGACCGCGCCCGGGGCCTCAAGATGAACGTTCTGGTCTTCGACCCGGCCATGACCACCGAGCGCGCCCGCGAGCTGGGCGTGAAGATGGTCACGCTCGACGAGCTCTACGCCAAGGCCGACTTCATCACCTACCACGTGACCATCAACCCGGCCACCAAGGGCATGCTCAACAAGGACGCCATCGCCAAGATGAAGAAAGGCGTGCGCGTCATAAACTGCGCCCGCGGCGGCATCATGGCGGAGGCCGACGTGAAAGCGGCGGTCGAGAGCGGCCACATAGCCGGCCTCGCCGTGGACGTCTACGCCGAGGAGCCGGCGAAGTCCCATATCTTCTTCGGCATGGAGAAGGTGATCTGCACCCCGCATATCGCGGCCTCCACCAAGGACGCGCAGGTGACGGTGGCGCGGCAGGCTGCGGAACAGATAGCCGACTACCTGCTCTGCGGCAAGCGCACGCACGCGGTCAACGGCGACAAGGTATAGTCCCGCCGCTCCAGGACGGGGACGCCATGCGGCATGGTGTCCCCGTCCTTTACCCTCTCAAAAGACAAAAGGAAAAGGAAATGGCAAAACTACCGCTTTTCTCCCCTATATACGGCATACGCCCCGTGCCCGGCAAGGCGCAGGAGATCATAGCCCCGCCCTACGACGTGCTGGACTCCGAAGAGGCCCGCGAGCTGGCCAAGGGCAAGCCCAACAGCTTCCTGCACGTCTCCAAGGCGGAGATAGACCTGCCGCCCGGCACCGACGTTCACGACGAAGCCGTCTATAAGAAAGCGGCCGAAAATTTCGAGCGCATGATGAAGGACGGTCTGCTGATACGCGAGGGCAAGCCCTGCTTCTACGCCTACCGCCTCAAGATGGGCGAGCACGTGCAGACCGGGCTGATGGTGGGCGCCTGCGTGGACGACTACGACGCCGGCCGCATCCGCCGGCACGAGTTCACCCGCCCGGTTAAAGAGGACGACCGCGTCAACCAGATAAAATATGTAAGGGCGCAGACCGGCCCCGGCATCATCGCCTACAAGCAGGTGCCCGAGATCGACGCCGTAATAAAGAAGAACACGGCCAAGGAGCCTCTCTTCTCCGCGACGGGGCAGGGCGGCGTCATCCATACGCTCTGGCTCATAGACGAAGAGGCCGATATAAAGGCCGTAGCCGACGCGTCCGAGAAGCAGAAGACCGTCTATATCGCCGACGGCCATCACCGCAGCGCGGCCGCCAGCCGCGTCAAGAAGTTCATGGTGGAGCAGCGCGGCTCCGCCCACAAGGGAGACGAGCCCTACAACGTCTATCTCGCCGCCGCCTTCCCGGTCGACGAGATGAAGATCTGGGATTACAACCGGGTCGTGAAGGACCTCAACGGCCTCACGCCCGAACAGTTCCTGGCGAAAGTCCGCGAGAGCTTCGAGGTCAGGGAAGTCTCCGGCCAGGCCAAGCCGGCCGCGCGCCGCGAGTTCGGCATGTACCTGGCCGGCAAATGGTACGCCATGAAGCCGACGGTGAAGACCCCAACGAAGGAAGAGGACCCGGTCAAGGCGCTCGACGTCAGCGTACTGTCGGACCTTGTCCTGGACAGGATACTCGGTATAGCGGACCTGCGCAAATCCGACCGCGTCGACTTCGTAGGCGGCATACGCGGGCTGGGGGAACTCGAAAAACGCGTCAACTCCGGCGAGATGGCCGCGGGCTTCGCGCTGTTCGCCACCACGCCCGAGGAGTTGATCTCGGTGGCCGACGACAACCAGGTCATGCCGCCCAAGTCCACCTGGTTCGAACCCAAGCTGGCCGACGGCGTGGTCTCGAACCCCCTGCTCTGATGAAGATACTCGTAACCAACGACGACGGAATCTACGCCGACGGCATCTACGCCCTGGCGACCGCGCTCGCCAAGGTGGGCGAAGTCACGGTAGTCGCCCCCGACACCCAGCGCAGCGCGGTCGGTCACGCCATAACGCTGACCGACCCGCTGCGCGTGGGCAAGGCCCGCAGGAACAAGAAGTTCTTCGGCTACGCCACCAGCGGTACCCCGGCGGACTGCGTCAAGCTGGCCATAAAATCCATAATGAAGGGCAAGCCGGACCTGGTGGTCTCGGGCATAAACCTGGGCGCCAACTCCGGCATGAACATCCTCTACTCCGGCACGGTCTCGGGCGCCACCGAGGGCGCGCTGCTGGGCATAACCTCGTTCGCCATCTCGCTGGACACCTTCGTCGACCCCGACTTCACGGCGGCGGCGGAGTTCGCGGCGAAGATGGCGCTGGCGCTCAAGAAAAAGAAGATCCCCAAGGGAACGCTGCTCAACGTCAACGTGCCCGCGCTGCCTAAGTCCCGCGTAAAGGGCGTCAGGTTCACCAGCCAGAGCCATACGCTCTTCCGCGACTGGTTCCAGAAGCGCACCGACCCGCACGGCCAGACCTACTACTGGATGACGGGAAAGTTCCGGACCACCTCGGCCGAGCCGGCCAGCGACGTGGCCGCCGTGGACAAGGGCTTCATCTCCGTGACCCCCATACAGTTCGACCTGACCGACTATAAGTTCCTGAGCGAGCTGGAGACATGGGATCTCTGACGGCGCTGCTGCTGGCCCTGCCCCTCGCGGCGCAGGAGCCGCAGCCGGCCGTTTCCGCTCACGCCGCGTCCACCTCCACGATCTCCGCCGTCCCAGTCTCTACCGGCACCGCCGCCCCGCCAGCCGCCCTTTCCACGCGTACCGCGCAGGGCGAGCCGCCGGCCGTCCTGGCCGAGGCGGTCCTCTGCCTGGAAACGCTGCGCAATAACTGGCGAGGCTCGGAGGAGGACCTGGCCGTCGCCATAAGCAGCGCGGCGGTTTTCATCGCCGACGGCACGCCCGCCGCCCTGCCGCCGGAGGCCGCCGCGGAACTGCGGCGCGGACTGACCGCCATGCGCGACCGGGCCGCCGCGAAAAAGGCGAGGCGGGACCTGCTCCGCGTGCGCCGTGCGCTGCAGGATTTCTTCGCCGACAAGGGCGGCCGCTGGCCCTCCGCGCTGGAGGAACTGGTGCCGGGCTACCTGCCGGCCATACCGGTACTGGACCTGCCGGGGCACGGGCCCGCCGCCGCCGTAAGGTACGTGTCCGGCCGTCTTTACGACGAGGAGGTCGCTTCCGCCGTCGCCGATACCGGCGGCTGGCTCTATTTCAGCGGCCCGGCCTCCGACAACTGGGGCCTGGCGCTCATCGATTGTTCGCACCAGGACGGCGGCACGGCCTGGCACGACCGCTGAATCACGGAGAAAAAATGTTAAAAACCGAGACCATCACCAAGACCATGGAAAAGCTCGCCAAACAATATCCCGGCGAGACCGGAAGAATAGAGACCGGCGTGGACCAGGCCGCCGCCATGTGGACTAAAAAGGACGGGGGCCCCAGGCAGTTCAGGGATTTCTGTTCCGCCAACTTCCTCATGACCGGCCCGGACCTGGACGCGCTGCTGACCAGGTTCGAGGACAAGTTGGAAGCTTTCGCCGGCGCCTTCAACGGCCTGTCGCTGAGCCTTCGCCATGAAATGGACGAGGACGCCGGTCCCCTGCATCCCTCCGACGGGCTTTTCGCCGCGTTCTCCCCGTCGGCCCACCTGACCGAGGACCTCTTCGCCTCTAAACTGGCCTTCATGGTCCTGCTCAATTTCCCGGTACGCAAACTGGAAGAATGCCTGGAGCTGGGGGGGAGCTGGGGCCGGGAAGAATGGGCGCGCGCCCGCCTGGCCCGGCGCTTCGCCTTCAGGGTACCGGCGGAGATCAATCAGAGGATAGAACGGGCCTACTCGGAAGCCTCCAAATACGTCTATTCCTACAATATCCACATGAACGCCGTGACCGATACCGAGGGGAAGCCCATGTTCCGCAAGGACCTCAGGCTCATCTCCCACTGGGGCCTGCGCGACCAGCTCAAGGGCCTTTACGCCGAAGGCGACGGCAACCTCGCGCGCCAGCGCGTCATACAGAGGATCATGGAGCGTATCATCGCTCAGGAGATACCGGCCAAAGCCGTCAATTCCGACCGGCGGCCGTGGGAACCCTTCGCCAACACGCTCGACGGCAAACCCGCGGCCGGCGAGGGCGGCGCGCGCTACGCGCATATGCTCGACATCTTCCGCGCCCACCGCGAAGAGGACGCTTACTGCCCGTCGGAGCCGACGCTGATGGACAGGCGGTTCGACCTGGACCGCGAGATCCCGGAGGAAGAGGTGGAGAGGATGTTCACCGGCCTGCTCACCGCGCCCGAGGGCGCGGAGGCCGGGGCGCTGATAAAGTCCAGGCTGGGCCGGGACCTGGAGGCCTTCGACATCTGGTACGACGGCTTCAAGCCGCGCTCCGCCATGACGCAGGAAGAACTGGATAAGACCGCCTCGCGCCTTTACCCCGACGCATCCGCGTTCGAGAAGGACATCCCCGCCATACTGCGCAAGCTCGGTTTCGACGGAGAGACGGCCGATTTCTTAGGCTCTAAGATAGAAGCGGACCCGGCGCGCGGCGCCGGTCACGCCTGGGGCCCGGGAATGCGCGGCCAGAAGGCGCACCTGCGCACGAGGGTACCGGCCGGCGGCATGAACTACCTCGGCTTCAATATCGCCATGCACGAACTGGGCCACTGCGTGGAGCAGGTCATCTCGCTCTACAAAGTGGACCACACGCTGCTCTCCGGAGTGCCCAACACGGCCTTCACCGAGGGGTTCGCCTTCGTCTTCCAGTCGAGGGACCTCGAGATGCTGGGGATGGAGAACAAGGACCCGCTGGCCGCGCATATGTCGGCGCTGGATAACTTCTGGGCTACGCGCGAGATAGCGGGCGTGGCGCTGGTGGACATGAACGCCTGGCGCTGGATGTACAAGAACGCCGACGCCGACCCCGGCGAACTGCGCGAGGCGGTCACCGAAATAGCCAAGGGCGTCTGGGACCGCTACTTCGCGCCGGTGCTGGGCGTGACCGGCAGCCCGCTGCTGGCGATATATTCGCATATGATCTACGCCGGGCTCTACCTGCCCGACTACCCTCTCGGCCACATCATCGCCTTCCAGGTTGAGGAACATCTCAGGAAGCACGGCCTGGCGTCCGAGATGGAGCGCATGTGCCGGCTCGGCTCGATAACGCCGGGCGAATGGATGCGGCAGGCCGTCGGCGGGCCCATCTCGCCGGAGCCCATGATAAAAGCGGCGGCCGCCGCGATAACGGCCCTCGGGGGGGGAAAATGAACCCGAAGGAATATTCGCTCATAGCCGTGGTCGGCGTATCCGGCGACGCCTCCAAGTTCGGCCACCGCATATTCCGGGACATGCTCTCCGCCGGCTATCCCGTCGAGGGGATCAACCCGAAGGGCGGCTTCGTACTGGGCCGTCATATACACAAATCCCTCTCGGAGATGGAGAAGAAGCCCGACCTGGTCATAACCGTGGTCCATCCGCAGGTCACCGAAAAGGTCGTAGAGGAATGCAACAGGCTCGGCATAAAGTCGGTATGGATGCAGCCAGGCTCGGAATCCGCCGGCGCCGAAGCGAAGGCGAAGGAATACGGCATAAAGACGACTATGGCCTGCTTCATGGTCAAGAAGGGCGTATGGTGAAGACAAGGCGGATTTCCGCCGGCCCTTCCGGCAAGCCGCATGATGGAGGCTTTTTCCCAAGCGGAGCGAGGGTACCGGCACTGCCGGACGGGCATGATTGTCTGAGGCCCGAGGCGCTATGCGCCCGGGCCGAGTTCGTGCCCGGCCGAGTGTAGCGCGGGGTGTATTTCAAAAAGCCGGACCGCGGCGGCCGGGAATTCCGCGGGTGAACCATTATACGTATGACCGATAAAGAACTGATGCAGAGAGCCATAGAGCTGGCGCGCCGGGGCAGCCGCGGCGCCCACCCCAACCCCATCGTCGGCGCCGTCCTCGCCAAACGGGGTCGCGTCATAGCCGAAGGCTGGCACGCCCGCTTCGGCGGCCCGCACGCCGAGGCCGCCGCGCTCAAGAAGGCCGGCGTCCGGGCCCGCGGCGCCGACCTTTACGTCACACTGGAGCCTTGTTCCACCTACGGCAAGACCCCGCCCTGTACCGAAGCCATCGTCGCGGCCGGCGTGGCCCGCGTCTTCATCGGCGCCTCCGACCCGAACCCCCGCCACAGCCGCCGCGGCGGGGCTATATTACGCGCGGCTGGGATACGGGTCAAAACAGGGATGCTCCGCCGGGAATGTGAGGCTCTCAACCCGGCCTTCTCTAAGTATATGCGCACCCGTCTTCCCTACGTGACGCTCAAGACCGCCCAGAGCCTCGACGGCAGGATAGCCGACGCCGCCGGCCGCTCGCGCTGGATCTCGTCGCCGCAGTCGCGCCGTTTCGCCCATAAGCTGCGCGCCGAGGCCGACGCCGTGATCGCCGGCGTAGGCACGGTGCTCGCCGACGACCCGCTGCTCAATGTACGCGGCTTTAAAGTCCCCCGCCAGCCCTGGGTGGTAATACTCGACTCCCGCCTGTGCGTTCCGCCGGGGGCGCGTGTCTTCGGGAACGACCGCGTCATCGTCGTCGTCGCCGGCAAGGCCCCGGCCGCGAAGGCGAAGCGCCTGCCGCGCCACGCCGAGATACTGGAACTCCCGAAAGGCCCCGACGGCCGGCCGTCTCTGCCGGCCTTGCTCAAAGCCCTCGGTTCCGTAGGCATAAGCCATATTCTGGTGGAGGGCGGCGGCAAGGTCGCCGGCTCCTTCATCAGCCAGGGACTCGTCGACCGCTATTGCTGCATCATCGCGCCCATGGTCATAGGCGGCACCTGCTCCAGGAGTTCCGCCGTCTGGCCCGACAGGCTCAACGCCGCCAGCAAGGTTTTGGGCGTTCAGGCCGAAGTGAAGGCTCTCTCCCGCCTCGGCCCCGATCTTATGCTTGACGTGAGGTTCCGCTAATGTTCACAGGAATAATAGAAGCGGTGGGAAAACTGAAGTCCTACGCCGGCGGGCGGCTGGCCGTCGAAGTGCCGGCGGACTGGAAACTCGAGGCCGGCGAGAGCGTAGCCGTAAACGGCGCCTGCCTCACCTATATCTCGGCCAAAGGCCGCTCCGCCCTCTTCGACCTCAGCCCCGAGACCCGCGCGCGCACGGCGCTCGGCCTGCTGGGCCCCGGCGCCCCGCTCAACCTGGAGCGCGCTCTCAGACTGGGCGCCCGCCTCGGCGGCCATTTCGTCACCGGCCATATCGACGGCGTGGTGAAACTGCTCGCGGCCCGCAAAGACGCCAACAGCGTCACGCTGGAACTGGAGACCGGCCCCGGGGCCGTCATGGTCGAGAAGGGCTCCGTCGCCCTCGACGGCGTCAGCCTCACCGTCTTCGCCGTCACCCCCCGCTCCTTCAAGACCGCGGTCATCCCCCATACCTGGTCCAATACCTCGCTCAGGACCCTCAAGCCCGGCTCCGCCGTGAACATCGAGTACGACATACTCGGCAAATACGCACGCGCCGGCGCGTCCCCCGACGCCGCCCTGCGCGAGGCGCTCGAGAAGAACGGTTTTTTCTGAAAAACCGCGCGGGCGCCGCTATTTCCCGAATTTATAGGACACGAACAGCGCGGCCGTGTAGAGCGCGGCCAGTATCATCGATACCGTGCTGATGCGGCGGAAATGCTGCCGGCTCTTCACCGCCAGGGCCCCCAGCGCCACCACCTGCATGATTATCGCCAGCCCCGACATCACCATCGCCGACATCGCGTCGTCGAAGGGGACCGAGATGAAGATGCCGTTGCCGGCCGCCAGGCTCACCGCGGCCAGCACCACCAGCACAAAGGCGTTGGCCCCCAGGATATTTCCTATCGCCAGGTCGTATTCCCTCTGCCGCGCGCAGGCCAGGGCGTTGGTTATCTCGGGCAGGCTGGTGACCACTCCCAGCATCGTGGCCCCGGCGAAAGTGGCCGCCAGGCCGTAATGATCGCTCAGCCTGTGGGCGGAACTGGCCACAGCCTGGCCCGCCACCACTATCACTCCGGCCGTCACGGCGTAGACGGCCGCTATGCGGCGCAGGCTGAACCCCGCGAAGACCGTAGGGACCACCATCTCCTTGTCGAACGACTGGCGCGCCATGCGGAACAGTATGAACTGCCCGACCGCGTAAAGGGCGATGATGCCGAGCGGCGCTGCCAGCAGTATCCTGGAATGCACCGCCACGGCGCCTCTTCCCTGCGCCGTGCCCAGGGCGAGGCCGGCCATCATTATGCCCAGCAGCGCGGTTCCCAGCAGCCCGGTCACCAGGTGATGGCGCGAGAGTTTGCCGCCATAGAGCGGCTGCGGGTCCACGGCGTCCACGGCGACCAGTATGAAAAGGTTGAAGATGACGCTGCCCAGTATGCCGCCCAGCGCCAGGCCGTAGGCGCCTTCCAGGGTCACGGTAGTCGTAGTGACCAGTTCGGGCAGCGTGGTAGCGAACGAAAGCAGTACCGCTCCCGACCAGGCGCGCCCCAGCCTGAGCCGCGCGCCCAGTTCCGCGCTTATCCGGCCTATAGCTACGCCCGCCGCTACCACGAAAAGCGCGGAGACCGCGAAAATCGTCCAGTCCTGCAATGGCATGATCGGCTATCCCCCCTTGCAATTCTACATATTAGGCCCGGCCCGGCAAAAGGCGGACCGGCGTGTCAACCCATCTCAAAATCAAACCATGGCAGGGATGCGGGGGCGGACGCTTTTCTGAGCCTGATCCTGCGCC
>JAVVFK010000057.1:0-11609 GCA_032251015.1 Elusimicrobiales bacterium | reverse complement strand
CACTATGGGCCCGGCCGCCAGGTACTTGGGCAGCGTCATTACATTGCGGAGTTCCCCGTCGACGCGTATGCGCACGTAACTGGCCTTCTCCCCGTGTTCTATGTGTATATCCGAGGACTTCTTCCGGTAAGCTTGCGAGATTATCGAATTGACCAGCAGTATGACCGGCGAAGAAACGTCTTCCCGGGCCTCGGCCAGGCGCTCTCCCACGACCTCGATCTCCTCGGGAACCTCCACCTTGCGCAACAGGTCGAAGATGACGCTGTCACCGCTGAACACCCGGGCCAGGGCGAGGTCGAGGTCCCGGGGAACGGCGTAAAAAGGCACGACCCTGCGGCCGGTAAGAGCCTCTATATCGGAAAGGTAGTTGAAATTCAGCGGTTCGGCCATTGCGACCCGGATATCGCTCTCATCAGCGCCAAGGGGTACCAGGGCGTAACGGCGGCAGTTCTTCTCCCGCAGGAGCGAAACGGCGAACTTGTCGGCTTTTTCGGCGGCGACCGGGCAGAATTGTATTTTAAAGCAGCGTTCTACCTGGGCGCCGAGCTGCTCGGCGGAAAGGGCTCCGGAATCTATGAGAGAGTGTGAAAGGTGGGTCTTTTTTTCGGCACGCCAGCGGGCAATCACTTCGGGTCCGGTCCCTGGAACTCCGGCCAGCGCCTTAAGTATCCACTCGTCCTTAAAACGCCAGGTTTCCGCCATATCCCCCCCCCGCGCGCGCATGAAAATCCCGCGGACGCGTAAGCGCGTCCGCGGGTCGGTAGTGATTTATTTCTTTTCCGTCTTGGGCGCTTCCGGCTTGCCCGCGCCGGCCGGGGTCGTCTCCGGCTTCTCGGGCTTTACTATGTCGAGCAGCTCGACTTCGAAGACCAGCGTGGCGCCGCCGGGGATGAAAGGCGGCCTGCCCTCGTCGCCGTAGGCTATGTCGGAGGGGCAGGTCAGCGTGGCCTTGCCGCCGACTTTCATCTTCCGCACGCCTTCCGTCCAGCAGGGGATGACGGCGTTCAGCGGGAACTCCGCCGGCTGTTTGCGCTCGACGGAAGAATCGAAGACCTTGCCGTCCATAAAGGTGCCGTGGTAGTGGACCTTGACCATATCGTCGGCCTTGGGCGAAGCGCCCTTGCCCCTCTTGGTCTCCTTGTATATCAGGCCGGACTTCATCTTCTTCGCGCCCTTTTCTTTGGCGGCCTTTTTGAGGAAGGGCTCGGCTTTGGCCTTCTCGGCGGCGGCCATAGCCTCCTGCTTTTTGGAAATAAACTCGCCTATCTTCTGACCGTAGGAGTCCTCCACGCGGGAGTCCTTGCCCTCCAGCGATTCGGAGAATCCGAGCACGACCATCTTCCCCTCCTCGGGGGTCAGGTTGAACTGCTTGAGATTGCGGCTCACCATGCGGCCAAGGTAGTAGAGCGTCTTGTCGTCCTCGGTCTTGAGTTCCTGCGCGTAGGCCGGGGCCAGCACTGCCAGCGCCGCGGCGGCTAAAACAATCTTCTTCATCATCTGTTCCCTCCTTGATGTCACGACCGCATTATTCTATCAAATTGGATGTCCATGGGCCCGGCCGCCCTCGCCCTTGATGGCGTACTCTCGCCTGCCGGAGAAATAATCCCGGGCCAGTTTAGCCGTGGTGCCGGCGAGGAAAGCCAGTCCTATAAGGTTGGGCAGGGCCATGAAGCCGTTAAGCAGCGTGCCCAGCGCCCAGACCAGCGGCACGGACACCATGGCGCCCACCATTATCAGCGCGGTAAAAACCGCGCGGTAGGCCTTTATCCACGCCGAGCCGAACATGTACTCGAAGCACTTCTCCCCGTAATAGCACCAGCCTATCAGAGTGGAGAAGCCGAAAAGAAAACTGGCCAGCGCCACCACGCCCGAAGCGAACGGGACCGACGAACTCAGCGCCGCGGCGGTCAGGTCCCCGCTCGCCCCCTGGAACTGGGGGTCGGTCCACATGCCGGAGCTGAGTATCACGAAGGCCGTCATGGAGCAGATCATGATCGTGTCTATGAAGACCTCGAAAACACCCACCAGGCCCTGCTCGGCGGGGTGTTTCACGTCGGCTATGCCGTGGGCTATGGGCGAACTGCCCAGGCCTGCCTCGTTGGACAGCACTCCCCTGCTGACCCCTATCTGTATCGCCTTGGCGACCGAGGCGCCGGCGAATCCCCCCACGGCGGCGGAAGGCGTGAAAGCGTCGCTGATGATCAGCGCGAAGGCCTCGGGGATCGCGCCGAAATTCATGACCAGGTAGGCGACGGTCACCAGCAGATAGACCACTATCATGAAAGGCACAATCTTCTCTGCGGTATGCGCGATGCGCTTTATGCCGCCCAGCAGCACCATTCCCACGGCGAAAGTGATAAGGATGCCGGGAACCCACATGGGCACCTGCACCTTGAAGATGAGGTCGGCGGCCGAAACGAAGGTGCGGGCGACCGTGTTGGACTGGGCCATATTGCCGGTGCCCAGCATGGCGGCGCACATGCCGAAGAAAGCGAAAGCCCAGGCCAGCGCCTTCGCGGCCTTCTTGTTCGGGATCCCGTGCTCGATATAATACATCGGGCCGCTGGCCAGCTCGCCGGATTCGCGGCGCACGCGGAAGTGAACGCCCAGCGTCGCCTCGGCGAACTTGGTGGCCATCCCCGCCGTCGCGCACATCCACATCCAGAAGACGGCGCCCGGGCCGCCTATCAGTATAGCCGTCGCCACTCCGCCGATATTGCCGTTGCCGACGGTGGCGGCCAGGGCGGTGGAAAGAGCCTGGAAGGAGGTGATGGTCCCGCCCTTCCCCTCTTTTTTGAAGGCGCCGCCAAGGGATTTCTTCACCGCCCGGGGAAAGCCCCTGACCTGGATGAACCCGGTCCGCAGCGTGAGCCAGCCCCCGACTATCAGCAGGACCAGCGGCATCAGGTAAGGCTGCCAGACCCAGGCGTCTATCGCGGTTATCGTCGATGTCAGATTTTCCATTTCGCTCCTTGCTCCGGCGTCAGCCGCCGAACATTCCGTGCGCGGTCATTATGATGATAAAGAGTATAGCCAGGGGGCAGACGTAGCGGATGAGGAAGGCCCAGGTCCGCGCGAAAGGAAAAGGACTGCCTTCGGCCTTCAGCTCGGCTATCACGTTATCGGCGCCCCAGACCCAGCCGGCGAATACGGAGATAAGCAGCCCGCCTACGGGCAGGGCCCAGTTGTTCCAGACCGTCGCCATCAGCGAAAGAAAGTCCATGCCGAAGACCGGCAGCTTTGAGAGTACGGGCGACGCGCCCTGCGAGAGCGCCGAAGGTACGGCGAGAGCGGTGACGAACAGGGTCAGCATGATCACCGACCTGCGGCGGCACCAGCCCCTGTCCACCAGCGCGGCCACGGGGACCTCGAGCAGCGATATAGCGCTGGACAGGGCGGCCAGCGTCAGCAGGACGAAGAAGGCCGTGCCGAACAGCGCCCCGCCGGGCATGGAGGCGAAAAGGCCGGGCAGCACGGCGAAGATGAGGCCCGGGCCTCCTTCGGCGGGGTTGAAGCCGGCCAGAGAGAATCCCGCCGGGAATATGATGAAGCCGGCCAGCAGCGCCACCATCGTATCCAGCCCGGCGACCCAGGCCGCGGACTTCACGACCACGGTCTTCTTCGACAGGTAGCTGCCGTAGGTTATCATCGCGCCCATACCCAGGCTGAGCGAGAAGAAAGCCTGACCCAGCGCCGCGTTAATGACCTCTATATTGGTGATCTCGCTGAAATCGGGCTTGAGATAATAGGAGAGGCCTTCGGCCGCGCCGGGCAGGGTAAGGGCCCGGAGGCCAAGCAGTACCAGAAGGATGAAGAGGGCCGGCATCATTATCTTGGACGCTTTCTCGATGCCTTTCCTGACCCCGCCCATGATTATCCCCGCCGTAATGACCAGCACGGCGAAGGAAAGCCAGACGTTCTTGGAGCCGTCCTTCACGAAATCGCCGAAAAAGCCCATGGGGTCCGCGCCGGCGGCGCCGGTGGCCGCGTACCAGACATAAGAAAGCGTCCAGCCGGCGATAACGGCGTAGAAAGAGAGGATGCCGACACCCGCCAGCACGCCCAGCGCGCCCACCACCCACCAGGGAGTGCGGGGCCTGAGCGTCTGGAAAGCGCCTATCGGGTCGCGCGCCGAAGCCCGGCCTATGGCCAGCTCGGCTATCAGTATCGGGAAACAGATAAGGAACACGCAGACCAGGTAGAGCAGGACGAAGATGGCGCCGCCGCCTTTGCCCACCTGCATCGGGAAGCCCCATATATTGCCCAGGCCCACGGCCGAACCGGCCGCCGCGAGAATGAAACCGATGCTCGAGCCCCAGGAGCCGCGCGCCTCCGCCGGGACGCATTTTTCGGAAGGTTCGATATTCATAATGCTGGCTATAATACAAAAATACTATGCGGCATATACACTTAATCCTCCCGCATGCATGAAACTTTCCGGCCGGTTGCGCATCTAACGATAAAGGGAAGTTGTAGAATGAGGATATTGCCAGGTTAGGAGGACAGATGACTACATTCCGGATATTAGCCTTGGCCGCGCTGGCGGTCACGGCCTCCGGCTGTGTACGGGTCCACCAGGTGGACCGCGGCACGCTGTCGAAGCAGATAATGCAGTTCGAGCCTATGGGCAACAGGCAGAACTTCGTTTCCGAATTCCATTCCATACGGGAAGGCGCTTCGGGCGGCGTTAACCAGAGCGCGGGAGGCGGTTGTGGCTGCAATTAAAAAGGTTCTCCTTACCCTGTTCCTCGCGGCGGCTCTGGAGGCCTCCGCCCTCGCCGCCACCAGCCTGGACCTGGTCTTCAACTACCTCTCGCAGGGAGGAAAGGGCGGCAAGCAAGTCTACGACGGCAACGGCGACCAGGACCTCACCATCTACGAGCCGGTGCTCTATGTCAACCACGAGATAGACTCGAAGACCGCCGTCTTCGGCAGCGTGGTCTACGACCTGCTCAGCTCCGCCTCGAACACGGCTTTCGATACCGGCACCGGCGCCTCCAAGGGCGGCTGGCAGGACCGCAAGGCCGTCACCGCGGGCTACTCCAAACGCGTCGGAGACTGGATGTTCACCCCCACCCTGGGATTCTCCACCGAGCTGTCGTACAAGTCCCTCTCGGGCGGACTCAACATCCAGCGCTTCTTCGCCGAGGATAACTTCGTCCTCTCGGCGGGGATCTTCCACTACGCCGACCAGGCCAAACCGTGGGACATCGCGGCCGGGGCCTTCCGCGAGTGGCAGGACAAGACCACCGACTCGGCCAACCTGAGCGCGACGCAGATACTCAGCGAAAAGGACATAGTGCTGGCCGGCGTCAGCTACACGGCCCAGAACGGTTACCTGGAAGGCACGCGCAATACCGTGGACACCGGGACGCGCGTAGAGGAGGTCCTGCCGGGCTACCGCGAGAAATACACCCTGAGCGGCCGCTACGTGCGCGCCCTCAGGGAGAACCTCGCCCTTCACCTGGACTACCGGTATTACACCGACAGCTGGGACATAAAGGCCCACACGCTGGAGCCGGCGCTGGCGGTGTCCTTCGCCGAGGAAAAAGGGATGTACCGCGTGTTCTACCGTCTCTATTCCCAGAGCGAGGCCAGGTATTACCGGGACTCGTTCCTCTCCGGGGCCAGGACCTACATGACCTCGGATTCCGACCTGGACAAGTTCTCGGCCAACGAGGTCGGCGTGCAGTTCAGCTACGCCCCCGAGAGCTGGGAAGGGGCCATGGGCGGAGACTGGACCTGGGGCGGTACCGCGCTCTATTACGACCGGTCCAACGACCTGGACGCGGTCATTATGCAGCTCAGCCTGGGGGTGAAGTTCTAGTATGACCAAGCCGGTGGTTGTCAAAAGAACCCTGATGGGTTCCCCCTTCGAGATAACAGCCTGGCCGGGCGGACCGGCCGGCGCGGCCGAGGCCGCCATACTGACCGCCTACGCCGAGATAGCCCGGGTAGAGGACCTGATAACGGACTGGCGCGACAGCCCGCTGGAACGGCTCAACGCCGCAGCCGGCGGGCCGCCGGTAAAAGTAAGCGAAGAACTCTTCAACCTCATAGAATTCGCCCTCGGCGTCTGCCGCGACTCCGGCGGCGCCTTCGACATAACTTATTCCTCCGTCGGCATGCTCTGGCGCGAAGCTTTCCGCACCGGAGTCCCCCCTTCCGACGCGGCCATCGACGCCGCCCTCAAACTGACTGGGCATTGGCGGGTGGAGATGGACCGGGAGAAAGGCACCATCCTGCTGCCGGAAAAAGGCATGAGGATAGGACTGGGTTCCATCGGCAAAGGCTACGGCGTGGACAGGGGAGCGCGGGTCCTGACCGACCTGGGGCTCAGGAACTTCTCCGTCAACGGCGCCGGCGACATACGCTTAACCTCCGCTCCTGGCGCGCCCAGGCCCTGGAGAATAGCCGTCAAGAACCCTTTCGCCGCCGACGGCCGGGCCGCGGGGATACTGGAACTGCGTTCCGGCGGAGTGGCCACCTCGGGCGATTATGAAAGACACTTCACCCACGGCGGGAAGAAGTACCACCACATAATCGACGCGCGCACGGGCCGAGTGCGCTCCGACATAGCCAGCGTCACGGTGACGGCCTCGACGGCCGCGCTGGCCAACGCCTGCGCCACCTCCGTGATGGCGCTGGGCCCGGAGGAGGGCGCCGCCTTCCTCCGCCGCAGGCGCGACGCCTCGGGCTTCATAATTTCCGCGGAAGGGACCGTCGACAGCTGCAATATAAGGACAGTCCCCGGGAGAGAGACTCTATGCTGCAGGTAAACCTCGAATCGATATCGCTGATGACCTTCCTCGCGGTCTATGTATCCGGACTGCTGACCTCGCTGACGCCCTGCGTCTACCCGATACTGCCGATAGTCGTCGGCTACCTCGGCTCCCGGGAGGGCGGCCCCTGGAAGCGGTTCATCGCCAGTCTCTCCTATGTGATCGGCATGGCCCTGGTCTATTCCGCGCTCGGCATGGGCGCGGCGCTCACAGGCTCGCTGTTCGGCTCGCTGACCACCAACACCTGGGTATACCTCGGTTTCGGCCTGCTAATGCTCTTCCTCGGAGGCAGCATGATGGACTGGTACTACATACCCATGCCCAACCTGCCGGGCCTGGCGCCCAAGTCGCTGAAGGAATCACCCGTCGTCGGCCCCTTCGTCATGGGTCTCACCTCGGGCATGGTGGCATCCCCCTGCACCGCCCCGGTGCTGGGAAGCCTGCTCATCTATGTCGCGGCGCAGAAGGCGGTGGTGACCGGCGGCCTTCTTCTCTTCTCTTTCTCCATGGGACTGAGCAGCATGCTGCTCGTGATAGGGTTCCTGGCCGGCTCGGTAATGCCCAAGTCCGGCGCCTGGATGGTAAAGGTCAAGAAAGCGCTGGCGCTGCTGATAATGGGCGCGGGAATATATTTCATATACACGGCCGGCACGCTGGCCTGAGGAGGCGTTTATGAAGAGAATAATAGCGGGATTGGCGCTGGCACTGCTGACGGCGCCGGCGATGGCGGCTTCCACCGATACGGCGAAAGACTTCTCGCTCAAAGGACTCGACGGAAAGGAATTCCGCCTATCGGAGAGCACGGGGAAGGGCTATATCGTGATAAACTTCTGGGCCGCCTGGTGTTCCACCTGCAAAGAAGAGATACCCGAGCTTGAGGAACTGATGAAACAGCCGGGCGCCGACAAGGCGGTTTTCCTGGGGATCAATGTCGGCGACAAGGATTCCAAGGCGGCGAAGTTCGTGAAAAAATACGGTTACCCGTACAGGCCGCTGATGGACTCGAAGAAGGCCGTTTCGAAGGATTACGGTATCCTCGGCATCCCCGTGACCATAATAATCAACAATAGCGGGAAGATAGTATTCCGCGGTTCCCGCCCCCCCGAAAAGTTCGACTTCACGGAGAGTTCCCCCTCAAAAACACAAAGCCCCAAGCGTTAGCCTGGGGCTGGTCCTGACATTTCTCGTCTCAGGTTCGAATTCCAGAAATCTGGTTGCGGGGGCAGGATTTGAACCTGCGACCTCAAGGTTATGGGCCTTGCGAGCTACCAGGCTGCTCTACCCCGCATGAATATAGTAACACAACATGCGGGATAAAAGCAATACCCAAGGGACCGGTTACGGCACCGGCGGCTTTTCCAGCCGGAAGATATCCAGGACGGTCCCGTCCTTGCCGTAGATCACAAGGGTGAGAAGCCGGGCGTTGACGCGAACCTCGGCGAAATGATGCTCGGTGATGAACCTCTCGGACCACTCGGCCGGCTCCTCGGCCCGGGCCTGGATCGGCCGCCCTCCCCCGCCCAGGGTCACGTATACCGGCCCGCCCCCGGTCCTCTTATCCTCCACCAGGGGGGCCGTACGTTCATACAGCCGCTCGTGCCCCTGGAAGACCACGTCCACCTGGTGTTTCTCGAATAGCGGCCGCAGCGTCTCGTTCATCTCCTCGAGTATGCCGTAGTCGCCGCTGGAATAGACCGGGTGGTGCAGGACGACGAACTTCCAGTCCTTCTTCGTGCGGGACAGGACGTAGTCCAGCCACTTGTATTGTTTGGAATTTTTGACCAGGGCCGGCGCGGCCGCGGCTCCGGCGAAGGCGTTGGAATCCAGCGCGATGAAGCGCGCGTTGGCGATATCGAAATAATAGTAGTGCGGCGGGAGGCCGTTGAGCGGAATGCTCTGGAAGGGAGAGTAGTTCTCGCGGAAAAAATTCTTGCCTTCCGCCGTCGCGGCGTCGGGGCCGTATTCGGACGAGCCCGGCACGGGGAAGAAAGGCGTCCGCGCGAGCAGCTCCGCGTAAGGGCCGAAATACTGCGCGTCGGCGTCCTCGTCCAGTCCGCTTTCCGTCAGCCCGCCCGTATGGATGACCAGGGCGGGAGAAAGCCTCTCCATCTGCTCGGCCAACTCCGCCTGTTCGGGCGAACCGGACCCGGATTCTCCGAAAGCGAGGAAGGTGAAAGAATCCTTCTCCGGCGGCGGGAAGGTCCTGAACCGCCCTTCCGCGGCTTTATAGACGGCCTGGCCGGTGGGCTCCGGCAGAAAAATCCGGTAGCAGTAGGTAGTATCTGACAGGAGCCCGAAAAGCGGGAAGCGGTGCTCCTGGGTGGCGTAGTCCATCGTGGTCACGCGTTCGCAGTCGGGGGCTATCCCGTAGCGCAGCCAGGCCACCGTGCTGACGTCGGCGCGAAAGCGGACGTTCATCGATTCCGCCGCGCCGGCTGCCAGGTACGGGCCGCGGACTATCTGGGCGGCGCCGGCCGGCAGGGAAAGGGCCAGGAGGAGCAGCGCCGCCAGCCTCATTTCTTACCCTTGCAGAAGAGGTCGGTGACGGTGAACTTCACCGCGTCGATAACGCCCCTGTCGGTTATGCGTATCTCGGGGATCGGCGGCAGGGTCAGGAAAGCCATGGCCATGAACGGGTCGGAAAGCCTGGACCCCAGCATCCTCGCCGCCGCGGTGAGCCGCTTGAGCTTCTCCTTGACGTACTCGGAACTGCGGTCCGACATCAGGCCGGCGACGGGCAGCGGCAGCATCTCCAGGACCTGCCCGTTGAGAGCGGCAACTATCCCGCCCTGCATCTTGACCACCTGCACGGCCGCGGTGTACATGTCGCCGTCGTGCGTGCCTATGACCACGATGTTGTGGGAGTCGTGGGAGACAGACGAAGCTATCGCGCCTTTCTTGAGGCCGAAGCCGCGGACCAGCCCCTTGGCGATGCGCCCCGAGGCCATATGCCGCTCGATGACGGCGATCTTGAGTATGTCGCGGTCGGTGTCCGCGGAGACGAAACCGCCATCCTGCTTTACCGGCTCGATAGTCTGCTTAGTGACTATCTGGTCGGGGATGACGTTGATGACCTTGGCGTATTTCCCCTCCGCCCGCAGGGCGAAATCCTCGTGCTCTATCCACTTCACGTTGACGGTGCCGCGCACCTTGCCCTCGTATTCCTTTATGACACCCGGCTCTATGCGGCGGTTCATGGCGACCTGCCGGCCCTTCTTGAAGACGCGGGAAATATTGAGCTTCTTCAGATCGTCGACCACTATCAGGTCGGCCTGGTAGCCGGGTGCGATGGCGCCGAGCTGCTTGAGGCCGAAGTACTCGGCGGTGTTGATGGTGGCCATCTGTATGGCGCGTATGGGGTCCACGCCCAGTTTTACGGCGGTGCGCACCAGGTAGTCGATATGGCCCTGCTTCTCTATGTCCTCGAGGTGCCGATCGTCGGTGACCAGTATGAACTTGCGGGAATTCTCCGAATTGACCAGCGGCAGCAGGCCTTTGAGGTTCTTGGCCGCCGTGCCCTCGCGTATCATGATATACATGCCGGCGCGCAGTTTCTCGCGGGCCTCGGCCACGTCGGTGCATTCGTGATCGCTCTTGATGCCGGCCGAAACGTAGGCGTAGAGCTGCTTGTCTTTGAGCATCGGCGCGTGGCCGTCTATCACCTTGTTGCCGGCTATGGCTATCTTCTCGAGCACGCCCCTGTCCTGGTAAATGACGCCGGGATAGTTCATCATCTCGCCTATGCCCAGCACCCGCTCGTCGCCCAGCAGCAGGGCCAGGTCGTGGGCGTCCAGCTCGGCACCGGCAGTCTCCAGGTGGGTGGCCGGCACGCAGGAGGGCAGCATGACGTAGACGCCAAGCACGGAGTTCTGACTGGAGGAGAGCATGTACTTGATGCCGTCCAGGCCCAGCACGTTGGCTATCTCGTGCGGGTCGATCACGACGGAAGTGGTGCCGCAGGGCAGCACCGTGCGGGCGAACTCGGGGATCTTGACCATCGAGCTCTCGATATGGACGTGACCGTCGATGAAGCCCGGGGCGACGTAAGACCCCTTGAGGTCTATGGTCTTCTTGGCGGGGTAGAGGCCGAAGCCGATTACCCGGCCGTTGTGTATAGCGACATGGGTCTTGTGTATGTCGCCGGAGAAGGTGTTGACGACCCGCGCGTTCTTGAGCAGCAGGTCCACGCGCTTGGCGCCGCCGGAAAGTTCTATGGTGGCCTTAAGTTCTTTTACGGAATTCTCGATGTCCATTGTCCTTCTCCTGTTCTTTAGCTTGGTTAAATTTTACTTATTTTATCCCGGTTTATCACTTCACCATGTCCCAGGCCACCTTGGCCAGCAGCGCGAAAGAAACGACTATCAGCATCGTGCGGATGGCCCAGGCGCCGCGCTTGAGGGCCACGTGGGAGCCCAGCCAGTTGCCGGCCATGCCGAAAAGGCCCATGACCAGTCCCAGCCTGATATCGACGCGGCCCAGGTAGAGAAAGGTCGCCAGGGAGAAGACGTTGGACATGAGGTTGAGCAGCTTGCTCAGCGCGGTGGCGCGCAGCAGGTCGTAGCCGCAGACCCGGGCGAAGGAGAGAGCCAGGAAGGTGCCGGTGCCGGGCCCCAGCAGTCCGTCGTAGAAACTTATCACCGACGAGATTACGCCCGAGCCGAACCAGATCCGCTCCGGGGACTTATGCGCGCTGGTATCGCGCATGCCCAGGTCCTTGCGGGCGACCAGGAAAAGGGCGGCCGGCGGCAGGAAGATTATAAGAAGATAGCGTACGATCTCGGGCGGCACAGCCGATATCAGCGCCGCGCCGGCGACGGAGAAGACGGC
>JAVVFK010000056.1:9854-11650 GCA_032251015.1 Elusimicrobiales bacterium | reverse complement strand
TGAGCACCGCGGGGAGTTCCTCGGGGCCGTGCAGCGCCAGGCCGCGCGGCTGGAGGGACTGGTCGACGACCTGCTCAAGCTCTCCAGCCTCGAATCCCCGCAGGCGGAACCGGAACTCTCCGACATCGCGCTGAAGGAAGCCGTGGAGGACGCGCGCGGGGCCATCGCGCCGGCTTTCAGGGGCAAGGTTATACGTTTTTCGGATACGGTGCCGGGGGAGCTCAAAGTGCGCGCCGACAGGAAGAAGCTCGAGCAGGTCCTCTTCAACCTGCTCGACAACGCCTGGAAATTCACCCCGGACGGCGGCGAAGTATCGGTGGCCGCGGACGCGTCGGGCGGCGTGGTCAGGGTGACGGTCTCGGATACCGGGCCCGGCATACCGTCAGGTTCGCTGCCCAGGATATTCGAGCGCTTCTACCGCGCGGACAAAGCCCGTTCGCGCGAACTGGGCGGCACCGGCCTCGGGCTCTCGATAGTCAAACACGCCGTTGAACTGCATGGCGGCGCGGTCGGCGTCATGTCGGAGGAAGGCCGCGGCGCGGCCTTCTGGTTCACCCTGCCGGACCGGAAGAGTAGGTCCTAATAGGCCCTTTGGCCCTTTCGTAAGAACGCCCCCCGCCCTACACTATATTATGGCTTATCACCCTGGAATGACCGGAACCGTAACGCGCAAGTTCGCGATATTCCTCTCGCTGCTCTTCCTCCCGCTCTCCGGCTGGTCCCAGCTTAACATCTATTTTCTGAACGTCGGCCAGGGCGACGCCACCTATATAGAACTCCCCAACGGTTCCAACGTCCTTATAGACGGCGGCCCCTCTTCCACGCCCGTCCGCGAGTTCCTGATGGCCAAGGGCGTGCGCAAGATAGACCACGTGGTCCTGACCCATCCCCACAGCGACCATTACCGCGGTCTCAAGAAAGTCTTCCAGTATTTCGAGATAGAGAATTTCTACGACACCCGCGTGGAGAACCTCAACGCGGTGGGCGATAATAACCTGCGCGAACTGGCCGCCGCCCAGTCCGCCGGCATTCATTTTCCCGAGATCGGCGATAAGATGGACTGGGACCGCAATGTCACGGTCAAGGTCCTCAATACCTGCTCCGAGGAGATAAGGACCCGGGATTCCTCCAAGATAAACAACTGCTCTCTCACCATCCGTTTCTACTACAACGGCACCGGCTTCCTGACCGCCGGCGACATAGAGGCCTCGCAGGAGAACGCCATAACCAGGCTTTTTAAGTCCGGTCTCGAGTCGCAGATACTCAAAGTCCCGCATCACGGCTCGGCCTATTCCTCCACTCCCAAGTTCCTCGAGCGCGTCAAGCCGGTGCACGCGATAATCTCCTACGGCGTGGGCAACAACTACGGCCACCCGCACGCCGACGCGCTGGTCCGCCTGCAGGGCGCCGGCGCCACCGTCTACGGCACGCAGGACGGCAACCTGATGATGACCATCCCGGCCCCCGGGAGGGGCGAGAAGACCCTGATCTCCCCGCTTCCCTACTCCATCACGCCCATAAGCGCCGAGGAACTGGCCGAGGCTCCGGTCCCGTCGCCCGAATCTCAGGCTTACGAACAGCTTACCAACGTCCCGCTGCGCTGAGACCGTCCCGTCCCGGCGCCGGAGCCCCCCGCGACGCGGGGGGCTTTTTTTATCCTTTTTTAGGCCCCGGCAAAGTTGTAGAATTCAATTCAAGTAATGATAAAGAGCAAGCCCTTCAGGATAACGCTGGCGCTGGCCGTCTTCGCGGCCGTCTCCGCCGCTTTGTCTTTCTACCCCGCCTCGGCCCTGGAG
>JAVVFK010000056.1:0-9844 GCA_032251015.1 Elusimicrobiales bacterium | reverse complement strand
CTATCCCCTTTACGGATCCGTTTTCATCCTGCTGGCGTACGAGGACCGTGATATAAAGTTCCTGCTGGCCTTCCTCTGCGCCGCCGCCGGTTTCGTGCTGCCGCGCTTCGCCTGGCAGGACCTGCAGCTGCAGCGCTCGCTGCTTATGTTCCTGGAGATGGCCGCGCTGCTGGGCTTCGCCTGGCTCACCCACTACGTGGAGGACCTGAAGAAGGACGCCTCGCTGCGCGCCGAGGGCGCGCTGGCCGAAAGTTCCCGGCGGCTCCGGGCGCTGGAGGAGGAACTGGCCCGCTACGAATCGCATAAGAAGACGCTGCTCGACCGCATCAAGTTCCAGTCCGGCCTGTCCTCGTCCATACAGCATCTTTCCGCCTCCTCCACGCCGGAGGAGATAAAGGCCCGCCTGGGCCAGCTGGTCAAGGACCAGTTCTTCGACGCTCCCGTGGAGCTGGTGCCCGGCGCGCCGCGCGACCCGTTGGAGGCCTGGTCGGCCGAGCGCAAGGTCTCGCTGCTGGTCAGGGACTCGTCCTCCGACAACCGCTTCTCCGCGCGGGACTTCTCCGGCGGCGAACGCTCGGCCATGGTGGTGCCGCTCTCTCATTTCGGCTCCACCGCCGGCTTCATACGCCTTTCCTCCCCGCGGCCGGAGCGCTTCGGTACCGAGGACCTGCGCGCCGTCGAACTGCTGGCGGCCATAGCCGGCGTCGCCACCGAGAACCTCTACCTCTATGAGCGCGTAGGCGAACTGGCCGTGCGCGACGCGCTGACCGGCCTCTACACCCACCGCGCTTTCCAGACCCGGCTGGAGGAGGAAATCCTGCGCGCGGCCCGCAGCAAGGTCCCGTTCTCGGTCCTGCTCTCCGATATAGATCATTTCAAGAGCTACAACGACCGTTTCGGCCACCAGGCCGGCGACCACGTGCTCAAGACCGTGGCGGCCGTCATAGCCGGCCGCGTGCGCGGCGTGGACCTGGCCGCCCGTTACGGCGGCGAGGAATTCGCCGTCATACTGCCCGGCGTCGCCAAGGCCGAAGCCGCCGCCGCAGCCGAGGACCTGCGCCGGGCGGTGGAGGCCCAGCCTTTCAGTTTCGGCGGCGAGCCGGCGGGCGTGACGGTCAGTTTCGGCGTGGCCGAGTTCCCCGCCGAAGCCGCCATCCCCAGCCAGCTCGTGCGCGTGGCCGACGAGCGCCTTTACAAGGCCAAAAAAGAAGGGAGGAACCGGGTCGTCCATGCCTGAAAGAGAGATAGCCATCGCCGCCCTCTCGACCCTGTGGCTCCCGGCCCTGTTCTTCAGGCGTTTCGGCGCCGCCGCCTACTGGCTTACCGGCCTGTCCGGGCTGGCCCTTCTCTATTACGCCCGGTCCGTTTCCGGGGGGCTGTCCGGCATGACTCTCCCGTCCGCCTGGGCCGCGGTTTCCTGCGCGTGGCTGCTCACCCGCCGTTCAGGCGGGACCGACGGGGACGCCGGCCGTCGCGGCGGCGCGGAGAGGCTCAAGGAAGTGGAGGAGCGGCTCGCCCTGGCCAAGAAGGAGTTCAACGAGGCCGGCGGCCGCGAGAAGAAGGTGTTGCTGCTCTACTCGGCCATGAAGTACCTGGCCGAGGCCGTCGACCACCAGGCCGCCGGGCGGCAGTTCGCGCGCTACATAAGCGACTATTTCGGCACCGAGGATTTCGCCTTCTATCTGCTGGGCTCCGCCGGCGAGGCCGAGCTTTTCGCCTGCGGCCGCGACTCTTCGTCGGGGTTCAACTCGCCCGAAGGACTGCGCCGCGCCGCCGGCCTGCCGGGCAAGGGCCCGCCCGAAGCCTTCGCAGCGGACGGTAAAAAGCCGATGGCGGGCGTCATGGTCAGCCACGCGGGCGAACCCGTGGGCTTCTTCGCCGCCGCATCAGCGGGGGACACCATGCCGAATGGTGTCCCAGTACGATCTCCGGTACCCGCCGCGGAACTGGCCGCCTCCATGACCTCGTTCGCCGAAGAAATAGCCTTCGCCGTGCGCCGCCTGCGCCTGTTCCGCGAGGTGGAGTGGCTCTCGCGCGTCGACGGTCTGACCGGCGTCTTCCGCCGCGGCGTGCTGGACGAGCGGATAGAGGAAGAGGTCCGCCGCGCGCAGGCCTTCAGGACCACTTTCGCCCTGCTGATAGCCGATATAGACCACTTCAAGCGCATCAACGACGGCTACGGCCACCAGTTCGGAGATTTCGTCCTCAAGCGGGTGGGGACCCTGCTGCGCGAGAGCGTCTACGAGACCGACTTCGTCGGCCGCTACGGCGGCGAGGAGTTCGCGGTGCTGCTGCCCCGCGCCGAGCCGGAAGGCGTGCTGCGCAAGGCCGAGGCCATACGCGCCCGCATAGAGGCCGAGAATTTTTCGCACGGACTTGAAAGTGTTAGAATAAGCGTGTCCATAGGAGTGGCGCATTTCCCGAGGGACGGGCGCGACGCCGCCGGGGCCGTGGCCGCCGCCGACGCCGCGCTGTACCGGGCCAAAGAGAGCGGCCGCAACAAGGTAGTGGACGCCAGCCGGATTTAACAGACAGGAAGAACAGCCGGAGGAACGATGGAAGAGATAAAGAACCCTTTCCCTGAGCCAGAGAACAAGCCGCAGGAGGGCGCCGCCCCGCCCCAGCCGGAGCAGCCCGCCCCGGCGCCCGTTGCCCCGCCGCCCGCGGCGGCGCCGCCGGCCGCCGAACCGCCGAAGACCGCCACCCGCCTCTGGCTCAAAGTCCTCGCCGTGCTTTACGCCGGCGCCATCCTGACCTCCTTCCTCGTCATAGAGAAGGCCGCGGTCGCGCGCAAGGCCAGGCCCGCCGACCTGGACCTCAAGAAGATCACCGGCATGGTGCCCAGCAGCAAGGACGCCGTGGCCGTAGTGCCGGTCTACGGCGGCATCTACCAGGGCGATTCCGCCCACTCCTGGGACAGGGGCAGCGGACAGATCGCCCGCAAGATAGACAAGCTGGCCGCCCGCAAGGAGGTCAAGGCCATCCTCCTCGACATCAATTCCCCCGGCGGCACCGTCTCGGCCGTGCAGGAGATAAACGCGGCCATTCTCCGCGCCCGCAACCATCATAAAAAGCCCGTCGTCGCCGTCATGGGCGACGTAGCCGCCAGCGGCGGCTACTACATAGCCGCCGCCTGCGACAAGATCGTAGCCCACCCCGGCACCATCACCGGTTCCATAGGCGTCATCTTCAGCGGCGCCAACCTCGAGGGCCTGATGAAAAAGATCGGCTATAGGCCGGAGGTCATAAAGTCCGGCAAGTTCAAGGATATCGGTTCCATGGCGCGCGAGATGACCGCGGAGGAACGGCGGCTCCTGCAGGCGATGATAGACGACTCGTACGACCAGTTCGTCGCGGTGGTCTCGACCGGCCGGAACATCCCGCCGGAAAAACTGCGCGCCGAGATCGCCGACGGCCGCATCTTCACCGGCCGCCAGGCGCTGGAAGTGAAACTGGTGGATACGCTGGGCGACACTCAGACGGCGCTGGACCTGGCCGGCGAACTGGCCAATATAGGCAAGAACCCCCGCGTCATCCGCGACACCGATCCTTTCTCCAGCATCTTCTCGATGATCGGTTCCAGGCTGGGCGTCTTCGGCGGCGGCAAGGTCGCGGAACTGGTCACGGATCACCCCCGCCTGGAATACCGCTGGCAGGGGTTCTGAGATGGGACTGCTCCGCGACGCGGCCGACATAGTCGATAACCCGGCGGGTTCGCTCGCCGTGCTGACGCGCAAGCGCCTGGGCGCCGCCGGCTGGGCCGGCTATTTCGCCGGCACGCTCAGCCTGTTCGTCTTCCTGCGCATGTTCATGTTCATCCCGGGCGGCATAGCGTCCTTCCTGGTCGTCTTCGTGCTGCTGCGCACCATGAACTTCGTCTCCGCCGCCTCGGTGCACCTGGCGCTGGAGACCGCCTCGGCCGAGGGCAGCGCGCTGCGCCTGTTCCTGGCCTTCGGCCTGGCCGAGGCCTTCTGGGCTGTCGCCGTGCCGCTGTCCTTCTTCGCCCGGCTGGGCTATATCAGCCCCTTCCTCGCCTTCATACTGGCGCTGCTTATAGTCTTCTACGCCCGCGTCCGCCTGATAAAAGGGATCTACGCCGCCGGCTCGCGCAAGGCCGTTCTGTCGGCGCTCGCGCCCTTGTACATCATGGGCGTGCTCGGCTTCATGGGCTTCGCCTGGATGCTGGGCTGGATGATCTGGGCCGTGTCCTGACCGTTCCGTTATGTCCAGAATACCGCAGGTAAAGGAATTCCAGGGCCTCCCCGTCGTGACGCCGGACAAGATCCGCGTCATAGACAAGAAGGCCGTCGCGGAATACGGCGTACCCGAGGGAGAGCTCATGGAGAACGCCGGCCGCGGCGCCGCCGACGAGATACTGCGCATAGCCGGGACCCTGAACCTGCCGGCGCCCGTGAAGGTGGGCGTCTGCTGCGGCAAGGGCAACAACGGGGGGGACGGCCTGGTCGCGGCCAGGTACCTCAAGCAGAAAGGCGCCGAGCCCGGGATATTCATACTCGAGCCCAAGGACACCGGCTACGGCGAACTGGTGGTCAGGAACCTGGAGGCCGCGCGCGCGGCCGGGGTTAAGATCTCGCTGGTGAAAAAGGATACCGTCGAGGAACTGGCCGGCGCGCTGCCGGCTTTCGGCCTGCTGGTGGACGCGCTGCTGGGCATAGGCTCGATGGGCAAGCCCGCCGGCGCGCTCAGGCGCGTCATACAGCTGATGAACAAGAGCGGGCGGCCGATAGTCGCGCTGGACCTGCCCTCTGGCCTGCTGCCCGACACCGGCCACCATACCGGCGTCTATGTCATCGCCGCCCACACTCTCACCTTCGGCCTGGCCAAGTCCGGCCTCATGGCCCCACACGCCCAGAAGAACATAGGCGAACTGAAAGTGCTGGATATCGGCTACCCGCCCGAACTCCTCGCCTGGGCGGGACGCTGATTCCCCGGCTTCAGGATTTTTCCGACAGGTCTTCCGCTATCTCTATAAGGTGTTCGCGTATTCGCGGCTGCTTCTTTTCCAGAAGAGGCAGCAGCGTGGCGCGTATCCAGTTGCGCGTGTATTTCTGGTCGTCGTTGGTGGAATCTTTCCGGGACTTCATGGCGTTGGCCCGCAGGTAAACCTCTATCTCCCGGCGCCCTAGCGCCATCAGCGGGCGTATGACGCGCACGCCGCCGCCCAGCGGCCGCGAGGGGGGAATGCCGGCCAGTCCCTTCGCCCTGGTCCCGCGCAGCAGGTTGATCAGCACGGTCTCGGCGTTGTCGTCGGCGTGATGGGCCGTGGCCACCAGCCGGCAGCCCCTGGAGCGCGCGTACCTGAGCAGCAGCCGGTAGCGCTCGGTCCTGGCCGCGTGCTCGGTGCCCGAGCCGGTCTTTTTCGCCAGGGCCCTGACCTTCGCGCTGAAAACGCCGCAGGGCAGGCCGTAGGACCCCGCAAGGCGCCGCACGAACTTCTCGTCGGCGTCGGACTCCGCGCCGCGCAGGCCGTGGTTTATGTGGCAGACGTGCAGCTTCAGCCTCCGCCCGCGGGCCTGACGGGCGAAATAGTCCAGCATGACCACCGAATCCGGCCCGCCCGAAACGGCGAGCATTATCGAGTCGCGGTCCCGGAAAAGGGAGCGCTCGCGGGAGAAAGCGTTTATTTTGTTCCAGGCGTTGAGCGTGGCTTTGCGCTTGGTCTGCATGGGTAAATTATAGCAGTAAAAAAAAGAGGGCGGCCGGAGCCGCCCCTTCACGGACCGCGGTCCGCGTCAGTACCGCCAGAAGCTCTTGCGTATCTGCCTGGCCGTGTTGAGCTGCTCGGTGCGCCGCAGCAGCGCTTCTATGCGGGCCCTCAGTTCCGTCAGCGCGAAGGGCTTTGTCAGGTAGTCGTCGGCGCCCAGCTGCAGGCCGAGCACCTTGTCGTCCGTCTCGACCTTGCCGGTCAGCATCAGCACCGGTATGGCCTTGAGCACCGGCTTATCCTTGAGGAAGGCGCACATCTGCACCCCGTCGCCGTCCGGCAGCACCCGGTCCATGATGACCAGGTCGAAAGGCTCGCTGGTCACCTTCTGCTTGGCCTCGGACAGGTTCTCGGCCGTAGTGACCAGCATGCCGAACTTGGTCAGCGCCGTGCTTATGGTATTGCGGATGATGCGGTCGTCGTCCACCGCCAGGATGCGGTAGGCGCCGTTTAAATTTTCGCTCATATAACCCCTGTAAGGCCTTCCGTAAACCCCTGCGTCTAAAATATACCATAACGGTTGTTTCGCCGCAATGTCAGTTTTGTTACATGTGCGCAACCCGGCGGTTTTGTATAATTTATAAGATTTTTATTTACTGGAGCCCTATGCAAAGCAAGCAGATACGCCAGGCCTTCCTCGATTTCTTCGACAAACAGGGACATCCCGTGGTCAAGTCCAGCCCCCTGATACCCGAGGGCGATCCCACGCTGCTTTTCACCTCCGCCGGCATGGTGCAGTTCAAGCCCTACTACCTGGGCCTCAAGACCGATAAGAAGCGCGCCGCCTCCTGCCAGAAATGCTTCCGCACCACCGACATAGACAATGTCGGCCGCACCATACGCCACCTGACCTTCTTCGAGATGCTGGGCAACTTCTCGTTCGGCGATTATTTCAAGAAGGAGTCGCTGGTCTGGGGCTGGGAATTCTTCACCAAGGTCCTGGACCTGCCGGCCGAGCGCTTCTACCCGTCCATCTACGGCGGCGGCGTGGCCCCGCGCGACGAGGAAGCCCGCAAGATCTGGGAGGGAATACTCCCGAAGAACCTGCACTCCCACATCCTGGAACTCGGCGACAAGGATAATTTCTGGGCGATGGGCGACACCGGCCCGGCGGGGCCCTGCTCCGAGGTCTACTGGGACCGCGGCCCGCAGTTCGACCACAAGGGCTGCGAGGGCCCCGGCAAATGCTCCTGCGACCGCTACATAGAGGTCTGGAACCACGTCTTCACGCAGTTCGACAAGCAGGCCGACGGCACGTTCAAGCCGCTGCCCAAGAAGAACATCGACACCGGCATGGGCCTGGAACGCCTGACGTTCATCGTGGAGGGGAAAGACAGCCCCTTCGAGACCTCGCTGTTCTTCCCGATAGTCGAGGCGGCCTCTAAGCTGCTTAAAGTGGAGTACGGCTCATCGCCCGAGGCGGCCAGCGCCTTCCGCATCATCAGCGAGCACACCCGCGCGGCCTCCTTCCTGATAGCCGAAGGCGTCATCCCGTCCAACGAGGGCCGCGGCTACGTGCTGCGCCGTCTCATACGCCGCGCCAGCCGCTATGGCCGCATCCTGGGCGCGCGCGACCCGTTCCTTCACAAGCTGCTGCCGGCCGTGCAGGATATCTTCGGCCACGTCTATCCCGAGGTCGCCACCGCCGGTAAGCAGATCACCGAGGGCCTTAAGTTCGAGGAGCAGGGCTTCATCGAGACGCTCGAGAATGGGGAAAAATATCTTGGCGCGACCATGACGGCGGCAATGCCTTCGGGGCGCATCCCCGGCGCCGAAGCTTTCAAGCTTTATGAAACCTACGGGTTCCCGGTTGAGCTGACTAAAGAAATTGCCGAAAAAAACAATCTGAACGTAGATTTAGAAGGCTTCGACGAGGCCCGCAAGGCCGCGCAGGCCACCGCCAAGGCCGGCTGGAAGGACTCGGGCGAGCAGAACGCCTTCCTGTTCCAGACCGCCGAGGAAAAACTTCCCGCCACGGTCTTCAAAGGCTACGAGGCCGTCGAATTGGAATCGGTCATAACCGGCCTGCTCGACACCGCCGGCAACCTGACCGGCGCGCTCACGGCCGAAGAGGAGGGCTATGTCGTTCTCGACGCCACGCCTTTCTACGCCGAATCCGGCGGCCAGGTGGGCGACTGCGGCATGCTGATGAGCGACGGCCGCGAGGCCGCGCTGGTGCAGGACACGCAGAAACCGGCCGGCAAGGTCTTCTTTCACAAGGTCATAGCCCGCACCGGGCTGGCCACCGGCATGAAGGTGACGGCCCGCGTATCGACGGACCGCTACCGCACGGCCTGCAATCACACGGCCACGCACGTCATCAACGCCGCGCTCAAGGCCGTCTTCGGCGACAGCACGCGGCAGGCCGGCTCCGAGGTGGACCCGCACCGGTTCCGCTTCGACTATACGATCAACAAGGCCCCGACCAAAGAGGAGATGGCAAAGGTCGAGCGGCTGTCCAATTCCGCCATCGCGCAGGACTTCGGCGTCTTCAAGGCCGAACGGCCGCTGGCCGACGCGCAGGTCTTCGGCGCCACCACGCTGCTGGGCGAGAAGTACAGCGACCCGGCGCGCTTCGTCCTGATAAACCGCGGAGGCTTCGACATGGCCAAAGAGCGATACAGCCTGGAGCTCTGCGGCGGCACGCACATCGACCGCACCGGCGAGCTGCTGGTGATAAAGATACTCAAGGATTCTTCGGTCTCGCGCGGCGTGCGCCGCATAGAGGGCGTGGCCGGACCCGCGGCCGTGGACTACCTGGCCAAGGTGTCCTCCTACGCCGAGACCGCCGCCGCCAGGCTCTCCATCCCGCCGCAGGACCTGCCCGGCCGCGTCGAGCAGCTGCTCGAGAACATTAAGGAGCTCAGGAGCGGCAAGGGCAAGCCGCAGGCCGCCTCCGCCGGCGCGGGGGAATCCGTGGACCTGGCCGGCGGCGTGAAGCTGGTCTCGGCGGAAGCCCCGGGAGCGGCCATACCGGCGCTGCGCGGCCTCTCCGATCAGCTCAAGGAGAAGCACAAGTCGTCGGTGCTGTTCCTCTATTCTTCGGCGGACGGCAAGCTTTCGTTCGTGGCCTCGGCCACGCCCGACATGAAGGGTTCCAAGTTCAACGCCTCGGCCTTCATCAAGGAAGTGTCCGGGCTGATAGGCGGCTCAGGCGGCGGCAGGCCGGACTTCGCGCAGGGCGGGGGCCCGGCTCCGGCCGACATGGCCGATTTCCGCCGCAAAGTGGCCGAGCTGGCGAAGAAACATATTTAGGCGTTCCGGCGCCGATTGGTATAATGTAGTCTGGTTCTTTTAATTTGCGCGCCCGTGGTGAAATGGATATCACAGGAGCCTCCGAAGCTTCTAGTGCAGGTTCGATTCCTGCCGGGCGCAAACAGTTCTTTGCAGTAAGGAAAACCATTCGGGTCTGCCGGGCTCACCACGAAAAAACACGCTTGCGCTCGTATGGCCACGCATAGCCCGCATAGCGGGCTTGCGCGGCCCCACCTCGGCGATTCCGCTACGCAGGGAATCGCCTGCGGTCTTGCGGACCTGCACCGCAGGTCCTCACCTCCGCGCCCTCGGGATGCGATTCCACCGGCTAGCTCCGGCGCATACTCCGTAAGCTCGCGGCTTCGGACGGTTTTTCTTAGGTGAGGCCCGGCGGACCCGGCTGTTTCCTTAACTGAAATTACGGGGGTTGAATGAAAAAAACGGCACTTATAGCGGTATTCGCGCTGGCGATGCCCGTCTCGGCGCAGAACGGCGCCATGTCGCAGCTGGAGGCTTCGGCCCCGGCCGCCGCGGCGGTTCCGGTACCCGCTTCCCCGTCCGCTCGCGAGGGAGCGGAGACCGCGGGCGCCGCCGCGAAAGAGATGTGGAAGGCGCTCAACTTCGTTTCCATATTCGAAGAAGCCGATTTTCACGTTATCGAAGGCGGGAAGGACGTTCTTAAGGCGGAATCGGTCAGCTGCGTGGACGAGAACTATACCGCCTGCTCCATGTTCGTCACCGTCGAGGGCGAACGCAAACTTATAGTCACGCTGGACGCCTCGGTCAAGATGATACGGGCTTTCTACTCCAACGGTTTCGCCTTCGACGACGAGACAGGCATCCTCTACGCTTCGCGCGTTTCCT
>JAVVFK010000055.1:0-11740 GCA_032251015.1 Elusimicrobiales bacterium | reverse complement strand
CCATGCCGTTGAGCGTCAGGGCCGTATGGGAGAAGAGGGGTTGGGGCAGCGGGGTGGTGGGAAGGAACTGGGCGGCCAGCGGGGCCGCGCAAAGGAGCAGGGCGGACGCGTAAAGCGCCGCTCCTTTCATTGTCCTGGCCAGTTCAAGTTTCATATGCTCCCCGAAAAACAAAAGCCGCCGAAAAAGCCCGTTCCTCCGTCGGTAACGGTACTCTCTTTTCGGCAGCTCGACTGGCGTAAAGACCTTGCTTCTCTTCCCGGTTTCGGCAGCTCGTCCGGCATCGAGACCTGGTCTCATTAGCCCCGCAGCTTTGCGTTCCCGGCCTTTCGGCGAACGGGAGTGCTATTATCGTACACCAATAGCATAGCAGGCATAACCCTTTCCGGCAAGGCCCAGAGGCGTCAAATTTTAGTCAAATCTCATATATAAATTATGTTATATAATAAAACCTTATGCCCGTATCCCGGCCTATTTTACTGGCCGCGGCGTTTTTTGCCGCCTTTACCCCGATAACCCGCGCCTCGCAGGACGCCGGTCTGCCCGGGTCTTTCCTGCTTCATCCCGCGGGGGGCCGGGGCGCCGCCCTCGGAGGCGTATATCCGGCCCTTGTTTCGGGGCCCGACTCCTCTTTCTGGAACCCGGCCGGCCTGGGCACCCTTAAGAAGCCGGAACTGGCCCTGGCCCAGTCCTGGCTGCTGGAAGATACCGGCCATTCTTTTATGAGTTTCGCCTATCCCGGCTGGAGGGGCCTCGGCCTGGCGGGGGCCTACATAAGGCAGGGCGGCAGCGGCTATGAACGCCGTACCGGGCCTTTCGACGCTCCGCAGGGTTTTTCGGTGGGCAGCGAGGCCTTCATGGCCTCGGCCGGGCGCAACTTCAGTTTCGCCGGCCTTAACGCCGCCGCGGGTCTTACCCTTAAAGCCGTGCGCCAGTTCGTAGACGACAGTTCCGGCGGGGACTGGGGCGCGGACGCCGGGGTCCTGGCCGGGCCGTGGAGAGGCGTCACCTTCGCGATGACGATCAAGAACCTGGCCCGCCCGTCTTTCGCGGTGCTTTCACGGGAGATAACCTACCCCTCCGGCATAAACTACGCCGCCGCCTACTCCGGCCGCCTTTCGGCCGACCTCGACTATTCCGCGGGCCTGGGACTTGAGAAATACGAGCGCAGCGGCGCCGATATTTCCGCCGGCGCCGAGCTGGCCTACAAAGGCGCCGCCTTCCTGCGGGTTTCCGCCGGCCCGGACGGCCTCGCCAGCGGCGCGGGCCTCAAATCCGGCAATTATTCGCTCGATTACGCGGTATTTCTCAATGATTTCGACCCGGTCCATACAATAAACCTCGGCGTCCGTTTCGGCATAACGATGGACGAGCTGGAGGATTATATAAAGCGCGGCATAAGCCGTTTCGAGCGGCAGGACGCGGCCAGGCTGGCGGGGGCGTATCTGCAGCAGGCGGATATGCAGTATAAGGCGGGCGACGTTCCCAAGGCCATCAAGACGCTGGAAACCGCCCTGCTCTGGGCCCCGGATAACACAGACATCTCCGCCCGGCTCGACGAATACCGCGCGGAACTGGACGCGAAGATAAACGAGCAGGTCATAGAACGGACGCGGGCGCTGGCCGAACAGTATTACGCCAGGGGCGACCTGGTCGCCAGCCGCGAATACTGGGCAGGCGTGCTGTCGCTGGACCCCGGCAACGCCGAGGCTTCCGGCTACATCGCCGAGATCGACCGGCGGCTGGACCGCGGTCAGAAGGACCTGCTGCTGCGTGAAAAAGCGGAAGAGGCCAAACGCAAGGCTTACGCCCTTATAGAGGAGGCCTCGGTCCTGCTCAAGGCGGAAAAATACGCCCGGGCCGCCGCCAGGGCGAAAGAGGCCTTGCGCATCCTGCCGGGCGACGCGCAGGCGAAAAGCGTGGTATCTATAGCCGAGCGCGGCCTGACCCTGTCGCTTGAAAAGCGGCTCGGGCGCGCGGCCGAACTCTGCGACTCCGGCTCCTACGCCAGGGCCCTCGATGTGCTGGAGTCCGTGCTCGGGGACGATCCCGGCAATAAAAAAGCCGCCGAACTTAAGCGCGTCTGCCGCGCGTCGCTGGCCCCGTCTATAACCGGGGAGCAGCGCAAAGCCATGGAGAAGCTCTATTATATGGCCGTCGATTCCTATCTGAAGGGCGATTATACCGCCGCGCGCGCCCGCGTGAAAGAGATACTGGCGGTGGACCCGCTCAACGACAGCGCCCTCAAACTGCGGGAAAAGATAGACGCGGCCGCGAGGGGGAGAAGATGATCCGTACCGCCCTGCTGTCGGCCGCCCTGTTGCTGACTTCCCTGCCGGCCGCCGCCGTCGACCTGGGCGGCGCCGACCTGACCCCGGCCAATTACGATACGCTGAGCGGCACCTATACCAATGTCGGCAATTTTACCGTCTCCGCCGGCGACACCGTTTTCGTGGGACAGGGCTCCGGCCTTTTCATCTACGCTTCCACGGTCACGATAGCGGGTCACCTGAACGCCAACGGCAGAGGTCATCCCGGCGGCGCCTCGGGTGAGCCCGGCTTAGAGGGAGGACAGGGTTTCGGCCCCGGCAAGGGCGGGGAAGGGGCCGCCGGATTGGGCGGCGGCGGCGGCGGGTACGGCGACGCCGACGGCGACGGCGTGTCCGGCGGCGCCGGAGGCGCTTCGGGAACCGGCGGTTCCGCCGGCGTTCCTTATAATTCCACCTCGACCTTGACCATCCCGTTCTCGGCTAACGATATCTACCTGGGTTCGGGCGGAGGAGGCGGCGGCGGCGGTGGTGCCGACACTGCGAGCGGGGCCGGAGGCACCGGCGGCGGGCTGGTTTACCTCGAGGCGGACTATGTCGTCATAACCGGCACGGTCTCGGCCAACGGCCTGGCGGGAGGGACCGGTCTGGATGCGGCCGGCACTAATCCTGGTGGCGGCGGCGGCGGCGGTTCAGGCGGCGCAATAGCGATAATTTCGCGCGGTATGCTCTCAATGCCTTCGGGAGAGATATTTGCCATCGGCGGAGTAGGCGGCGCCGCGCTTTCTCTGGGCGGCGGGGAAGAGCCCGGCGGCGGCGGCGCGGCCGGCCGGATCAATTTGATCTATAATCAGTTCTCCGCCGGCACGGTGATCCTTTCCACCGCCGCCGGCTCCGGCGGTCAGATCGGCTTTGGCGGATCCTATGCCGCAGTCGGCTCTTCCGGCACGGTTTCCTGGGCCATCCTCCCCTCTTCTCCCACGGGCCTGGCTTTCACCGGCGTCTTTAAGACCTCCGTCGCCTACTCCTGGGATCCCATGGCCGAGGCGGATTTCGGCGGGCCGCTGTCCATGCTGCCGGAGCTGACCACCATGCAGTTCCGGCTTTTCGCGGGAACCGACGACCTGCCTTTCACCGCCGCTTTCACCGGCGTTTCGGCCTCCAGCGCCGCCGTCGCCGCCGAGGAAACGGGCCTGACGCCGGACACCACGATATACCGATTCATCACGGCCTATACAGACCTCGGCGACAGCGCGGCTTCGCCGACCGTCTCGACGTGGACCTGGGCGGCGCCGCCGGTGATGGCGCAGGATTCGGCTTTCGTGGGGCTGTCGAGCTATTCGCTGTCCGTCGCCTGGTCTTCGGGTGCCACCGATACCGGATTCAACCCGTCCTACACGTCCTATGAGCTGAGCTTATCCAGTTCCGAGGCTTTCGGCGCGCCGGTCTCGACGGGCTTTTTGACCGGCGTATCCTCTTCGCCCGCCAACCTCCTGGCGAACACAACCTATTATCTCAGGGTGCGGGCCCTGGGTCTTAACGGCGCCTACACTGCTTTCGCGCAGACGGTCTCGACGCCTACGATGGCCGCGCCGCCTTACGCTCCCTCTTTCTCGGAGGTGCACGTCTCCAGCGCGGTGCTGGTCTGGAACGGCGCCGGCAATCCCGAGGGCACGGTCTTCGAGGCCCAGCTCTCCGTAGATAATTTCCTGACGGTCAGCTCCGCCCCGCTGACGACGGATCCTACCGCCTATTTCGGCGGCCTGTCCCCCGGGATGGTCTACACCGCGCGGGTCCGGGCCCTTAACCGCGCCTCTGTCCCCACGGATTTCTCCCTGTCGGTGTCCACCACCCCGGGTGCGCTGAGCAACCTGGAGGCGCCCGGCAAGCCGGAGCCGCCGCAGCCCGCCTCGCCGTATTCCTACGACGGTACGGCGGTATTCGCCTGGTCCCCTCCGGCGGGTTCCGTGCCGATATTCGAGTACATCCTTGAGCTCGGCACTTTCCCCGGCGGCAACGATCTTGGAACGGATTCCGTGCTCGCCTCCGCGCCGCTGAATTATTCGACCAATACCCTGGTCTCCGGAAAAACTTATTACGGGCGGGTGCGGGCCAAGAGCGCGGCCGGCGTCCTGGGCGAATTCTCCTCCCCGGGCAGCGGGGTACAGGTCTGGATAACCGCCAACGAGGCGGCGATAGTCAAGCCCTATAACTGGCCCAACCCTTTCGACCCGGCCGCGGGCGCCACCAATATCGGTTTCAACCTCGCCGGCCCGGCCACCGTGACGATGCGGATATTCACGCTGCAGGGACGCGAAGTCTGGTCACGCTCGGCCTACGAACCGTCCCCCGGCAACAAGGTCTGGACCTGGAACGGCCGCAACGGCGCCGGCTCCACCGTCGAGCCCGGCGGCTACGCCGTGATGGTCACCAAGGACTACGCGGGCGGCGGCAGCCAGACCCATAAATTCAAGCTGGCGGTGCTCTACTGATGAAGAATTTCAGCAGGATGGCTCTCAAGATCTGCGTCTTCTCCTCGGCGCTCATACTGGCCGTCATGGCCGCGATGGCTCATATACTTCTCGACGCCTCGCGCGAGGCCCTGCTGGGAGAGATGAGCCTGCGGGCCGAGGCCTTCTCCCGCTCGGCGCGCGAGGCCTTCATCCCCGACCTGGACGTTTTCAACCTGCATCTGGCCGTCAACGCCATGACGCGCGAACGCGCCATAGACAGGGCCGTGGTGACCGACCCCTCCGGCCGCGTGCTTTCGCATTCGCTGGCCGCCATGGTCGGCGAGCAGGACCCTTCCCCCGAGGGCGCCTCCGCGCGCGCTTCGGAGGGGATGACCGTCCTGCCCGCCTCCGGCGGCGGCTGGTACATAGCCGCGCCCGTTTCCACGGGGGCCGGCCGGGCCGCCACCGCGGCCATCGTCCTCACGTCGGAGAGCATGGCCGAGGCCCTGGCGCCTATGCGCCGCAAGGTGCTCTATGTCACGCTGGCGGCGCTGGCGGCGGCGCTGCTGGGCACCATCGCCATCGTCAGCTGGCTGATGCGCCCCATCCCGATGCTGGCCCGCGCGGCGCGGGAGGTGGGCGAGGGAAAGCTCGACACGGAAGTGGTCTGGCGCAGCTCCGACGAGATAGGGGTGCTGGCCTCGGCTTTCAACGACATGGTCAAAGGGCTGCGCGAGCGCGACCATATACGCAGCGTCTTCGGCCGCTACGTCTCGGGCGAGATAGCCGACGCGGTGCTGGGAGGCAAGCTGCCGCTGGGCGGCGAGCGCCGCCACATAGCCGTCATCTTCGCCGATATACGCGGCTTCAGCGCCATGGGCCAGCGCGACCAGCCGGAGGCGGTGGTGAAGCTGCTCAACGATTACTTCACGCTGATGACCCGCGTCATCCGCGCCCGCGGCGGCATAGTGGACAAGTTCCTCGGCGACGGCCTGCTGGCCATGTTCGGCGCCCCTCTGGCCTCCGGCAACCCGGAGGAGCGGGCCGTGCGCGCCGCGCTGGAGATGCGCTGGACACTGTCGGCCTTCAATACCCACCGCGCGCAGGAAGGCCTGCCCCCTATAGCCATGGGGCTTTGCGTGACCAGCGGCGAGGCCCTGGTCGGCAATATCGGCAGCGAGGAGAAGATGGAGTACACGGCCATAGGTGAACCGGTGAATCTGGCCTCGCGCCTGGAGGGGATAAACAAGAGGCTGGGGACCTCGGCCATAGTTTCAAAGGCCGTAAGGGAGGCCACGGCTTCGGTTTTCCAGTATAAGGAACTGGGCTCCCACGCCGTGCGCGGCTGGAAGGACCCGCTGGACCTTTTCGAGCTGCTCGACCCCGGTTCGGTCCCCCAACAAGCCCCTCCGTTGAAAAGGGGCCCCTGAATTTGGTATCCTTGACCTACTATGAACACGTACGAACTCATATTGATCATTAACCCCCAGGCCTCCGAAGCCGAAGTTAATGAATTTATAGACAAGGCCAAGAAGATCCTGACCGACGAAAAGGCCGAGATCCTCAACGAAGACCGCCTCGGGCGCAAAAAGTTCACCCATAACATGGGCAAACACCGCGACGGCTTCTATGTCTTCATGAAAGTGAAGGCGGACCCGGCCTCCGTTAAGTCCATAAATCATAACTTCAAGCTCCAGGAAGCCATACTCCGGTCCGTGATCTTCAAAGCCTCGGTGGAAAAAACCGTCGCCAAGAAGGCCTGACCCGGCTTCTTAGCCGTTCGCTTATGAACATAAGGATCCCAGAACAGAACTATGTCCTGCTGGCCGGCCGCCTCACCCGCGATCCGGAGTTGAGGACTACCACCAAGGGAACGCCCGTCTGCTCTTTCGATATAGCGGTCAACCGCCGTTATAAGGACAACAACTCCGGCGAGTGGCGCGACGACACCACCTACGTGCCGATAACGGCGTGGGGCCCCATGGGCGAGCGCTGCAGGGAGAAGCTCAAGAAGGGCAGCCCCGTCCACGTGGAAGGGCGCCTTCGCGGAGAAGAGTACACCGATAAGACCGGCCAGAAGCGCAAAGTGATGCGCGTCGTGGCCAACCGCGTGCAGTTCCTGGCCATGGCCGACAAGCCCGGCGAAAGCGACCAGGGCGAAGCGGCCCCCGCCTCCCCCGAGGAAAGCGGTCCCAAGTCGGAAGGTTTGGACGAAGTGCCGTTTTAACGGCTATCATTGAGAGGCAAATATGACTAACGAAAATCCCAATCCCAGCACCCCCCAGCAGGCGGCCCCCGCTCCGGCCGGCGCCCCCGCGCGCCCCGCGATGGGCCCCCGCAGGCCCTTCGGCCGGAGGCATTTCGCCCCCCGCCGCAAGGTCTGCCGCCTCTGCGCGGAGAAGATCCACACGATAGACTACAAGCAGTCCCAGCTGCTCAAGACCTTCTGCACCGATACCGGCAAGATCCTGTCCCGCCGCATCACCGGCGCCTGCGCCAAGCATCAGCGCCAGATAACCCGGGCCATAAAGATCAACCGCAACCTGGCCATCATGCCCTACAAGGGCTAAGCCGCCCACACGGAGAAAGCCATGAAAGTCATACTCAAGAAAGATATCGAGAATCTTGGCCGGATGGGCGAGGTCAAGCAGGTCCGCGACGGATACGCCCGCAACTACCTGGTCCCCCGCCGCCTGGCCGAAGAAGCCACCGAGTCGGTCATCAGGTCCTGGAAAACCGGCGAGGCCAGGCGGGTCAAGCGCGTCGCCCAGGAGGACGAGGCCCTCAAGGCCCTCGCGACCCGTATTTCGGCGGTGACTTTGTCCTTTTCCAGACCCGTCTCCGAGGACGGGACCATGTATGGTTCCGTAGCCAAGAGCGACATCGTGAAGAGCCTCAAGGGCGCCGACATCGAGGTCCATAAGGACCAGGTCCGTCTGCCGGCTTCCATCAAGGCCGTCGGCGAGTCCGAGGTGGAGATAGCTCTTAAACCCGAGATAGTCGCCAAGGTCAAGATCACCGTCACGGCTCAGAATAAATAACACCCGCTCCGCCTCCGGGCGGGCGGTCCCACTGGGGGCTTCTATGTCCTTTAACAAGGTTTCTCCTCATTCCAATGAGGCGGAGATGGCCGTTTTGGGCGCCATGCTAATCGAGAAAGACTCGATAGAGACCGTCATCGAGATAATCCAGGACAAGCATTTCTACTCCGACGCCAACCGCAGGATATACCAGGCGGTCACGGAGCTTTACGGCCGCAGCCAGCCCGCCGACATGGTCACGGTCATGGAGGAGCTCAAGCGGCAGGGGAGCCTGGAGGAGGTCGGGGGGCAGAAGTACCTCTCCGACCTGCTTGAGAAGGTCTCCACCCCGGCGCATACCGCGGCCTACGCGCAGATCATCAAGAAAAAGGCCATACTGCGCGACCTGATACGCATCTCCACTTCCGTCATCGAGAAGTCCTACGCCAGCGAAGAGGAGGTCTCCGACATCCTCGACTTCGCGCAGGAGCGCGTCATCGACGTCTCGCAGAAGAGCACCGATCACGGTTTCATCAAGGCCGACGCCCTGGTGCCCGAGGTGCAGGAGCGTATCGAGCGCTTCTACAGCGAGCATAAGTCCGTGACCGGCGTGCCGACCGGCCTGGCCAAGCTCGACGAGATGACCGGCGGGTTCCAGAAGGGCGACCTGATCATACTGGGCGCCCGCCCCAGCCAGGGCAAGACCGCGCTGGCGCTTAATATCGTCTACAACGCCGCCGTCGAGAACAAGGTCCCCACCGCCGTCTTCTCTCTGGAAATGGGCCGCCACTCCATCATGGAGCGCATGGTCTGCGCCAGCGCCCGCGCCAACCTCAGCGGCGTGCGGAAAGGTTTCTTCAAGCGCGAGGTCTGGACCGACCTGACCCGCGCGCTCTCCTCTATTTCGGCGGCGCCCGTCTGGATAGACGACACCCCCGGCATGGACATCATGGACCTGCGTACGCGCACTCGCAAGCTGCAGTCGCAGCTGATGTCCCAGGGCAAGGAGCTCGGCCTGGTTGTGATAGACTACCTGCAGCTCCTCCGCGGCCGCGGACGCCAGGAGAGCCGCCAGCAGGAGGTCTCCGAGATCTCCCGCATGCTCAAGGACCTGGGCCGCAGCCTCAACCTGCCTGTTCTGGCCCTGTCGCAGCTAAACCGCCGCAACGAGGCCGCCGGCCGCACAGACAACAGGCCTCAGCTCTCCGATCTGCGCGAGTCCGGCTCACTGGAGCAGGACGCCGACGTGGTGGGACTTATACACCGCGAGTTTTACTATACGCAGGACGAGGCCGTAAAGAACAAGGCGCTGCTGATACTGGCCAAGCAGCGCAACGGCCCCGTCGGCGAGATTGACCTCAACTATTTCCCGGAATACGTGCGCTTTGACAACCCCGCCCTGCCCGGGACCGAGCCCATCACCGAGGAAGTAGCTCTCTGAGCCCCGCGCGTATGCCCGACAGGCCGGAACAGGGCGACATTGTCCGCAGTCGGTGTCGGGAGCTCTGCGACCGACCGCTCTACAGGCCCACCCGGGCCGGGATAAGCCTGGCGGCGCTCAAGCGCAACCTGGAGCGCGTCGCCGCCTTCGCGGGCCCGGCGCGCGTTCTTTTTGTGGTCAAGGCCGACGCCTACGGCCACGGCGCCGTTCCGCTGGCGCTCTACTGCCAGGAGAACCGCCTCTGCCACTCCCTCGGGGTGGCCTGCCTGGAGGAGGGGCTGGAACTGCGCGCCGCCGGCGTGAAACTGCCGGTCCTGGTGCTGGGCAGCCTGTACCCGTTCAACAGTTTCATGGAGGCCATAAAGAACGGCCTGACGATAACCATATCCAGCATGGAGGCCGCGCGCCAGGTGCTGGAGGCCGCGCGGCTGGCCGGCAAAAAGGCGTCCTGCCACATCAAGGTCGAGACCGGCATGAACCGCATAGGCGCCAGGCGCCCGTCGGCGGTGAAGATCTTCCAGGAGCTTTCCGGCCAGGCCGACGTCGCCGTGGAGGGCGTCTATACGCATCTTTCCAGCGCCGACACCGACCCGGAGTACACCGCCCAGCAGCTCGCTTATTTCCGCGAGACCCTGGCCGAGCTCGGCCGTTCCGGCGCCCGCGACCTGGTCCGCCACGCGGCCAATTCGTACGCCGCCGTCCATGTCCCCGACAGCCGTTGGGACATGGTCCGCACGGGTCTCGCCGCGTACGGGAACATGGACGGCTTCGAGCCCATACTGTCGCTCAAATCGCGCATAGTTTTCATAAAGAACGTGCGCGAAGGCGCTTTCATAAGCTACAACAAGTCTTTCCGGGCCCCGTCGCCCATGAAGATCGCCACGGTGCCGCTGGGCTACGGCGACGGCTACCTGCGCTCTCTCTCCGGCAAGGCCGGGATGCTGGTCGGCGGGCGGCGCTGTCGGGTGCTGGGCAGCGTCACGATGGACATGGCGATGCTCGACGTCACCGCGGTCGAGCGCGTCTCCGTCGGCGACGAGGTGACGGCGATAGGCCGGCAGGGCGCGGAGACCGTCACCGCCGAAGAATTGGCCGGCCTGGCCGGCACCATTCCCTACGAGATAACCACCCTGCTCACCCGCAGGGTCCCGAGGGTCTACGCCTGACATGAAATACCCGGTCTGCGCCGCCATCGGGAGAAAGGTGATCGATATCGCCGGCGAGCTCGGCACGGCCGCGCTGATGCTTAAGTCCACAGTGTTCTGGCTCTTCAAGTCCCGGCTCGAGTTCAAAGAGACCATGAAGCAGTCGGTCAAGATAGGGGTCGACTCGCTCGGCGTCGTCACCCTCACCAGTTTTTTCACCGGCATGGTGCTGGCGCTGCAGACCGGGGCCACGTCCAAGAATCTATTCAACGAGCCGCTCTACATCGGCACGCTGGTGGCCTTTTCGATGGTCAAGGAACTGGGCCCCGTGCTGACCTCCATAGTCGTGGCCGGCCGCGCCGGCGCCGTGGTCACCGCCGAGATCGGCACTATGCGCGTCACCGACCAGGTGGACGCGCTCTACACGCTGGGCACTCATCCGGCCCGCTACCTGCTGGTCCCGCGCTATATCGCTTTTCTCGTCACGCTGCCCCTGCTGGTGGTGCTGGCCGATTTTGTGGGCACCTTCGGCGGCTTCATCATAGCCACCACACGCCTGCAGGTGCCCAGCACGGTGTACTGGGACGACATCTTCACGTTCATGGACATAGCCGACTTCATGCACGGCTTCCTCAAGACCTTCGTTTTCGCCTTCATGATCGCCACCGTCTCCTGCCATAAGGGCATGACGACCAGGGGCGGGGCCGAGGGCGTGGGCAAGTCCACCACCGAGGCCGTCGTGACCAGCATGGTGCTGGTGATGGTCATCGACTATTTCGTGAGCGCCCTTCTGGTGGCGCTGGGCATATGATAGAGATAAAGAACCTGTCCAAGAACTTCCCGGGCCGCGAGGTCCTGCGCGACCTGTCCTGCCGCATCGAGGACGGAGACACTTTCAGCGTCATCGGTCCTTCCGGCACGGGCAAGAGCACGTTCATAAAGTGCCTCATGCGCCTGATCAAGCCCGACTCCGGGCGGATCCTGGTGAACGGGGAGGATATCGCGCCGCTGGACGACGAGTTCGAGCTGGCCCGCATACGGCGCAATTTCGGCTACCTGTTCCAGGAAGGGGCCCTCTTCGATTCGCTGACCGTTTTCGAGAACGTCAGTTTCGGCCTGCGCTACCTGACCGATATCCCGCGCGAGGACTATCCCCGGATAGTCGCCGAGAACCTGGCGCTGGTGGGCCTGGAGAAGGTTGAGCATCTCAAGCCCGCGGAACTCTCGGTGGGCATGAAGAAGCGCGTCGCGCTGGCCCGTACCGTGGCCCCCGGCCCCAAATGCATACTCTACGACGAGCCCACCACCGGCCTGGACCCCGTCGCCAGCGAGATGGTGACGGATCTCATAGCCTCGGCCCGCGACCGGCTCAAGGTGACCTCCATACTGGTCACCCACGACGTCAAGCTGGCGCTG
>JAVVFK010000054.1:0-11797 GCA_032251015.1 Elusimicrobiales bacterium | reverse complement strand
CGTGCACGCGTCGTCGGGCCACGCCGACATGGGACTCGAGATGCAGGAACGCGCGCTCTCCATTCACCGGGACCTCGGAGACCGGACGGGAGAGGCGTTCACCCTCAACAACACCGCGTACACGTACCTGGAACTGGGCCGCGACGACAGCGAGACCCGCACGCACCGCGCGCTGGCGCTTTTCAACCTCGACAGGCCCGAGGAGGCCGCCGCCGACGCGCGGCTCGCGGTGGACCTGGGGCACAAGGACGCCTGGCCGCGCCTGATACTGGGCTGGATAGCCGCCTCGGAAGAGGACTACCGCGGGGCCATGGCCCATTTCCGCGCGGCGCTGGCCGCGGACCGGAAGAATTACCACGCCCTGTCCAATATCGGCCGCTGCTACACGGAACTCGGCGACTTCAACAAGGCTTCGGATTTCATCGACAGGGCGCTCAAGGCCGAGCCCTACGACGCCTACAGCCATTACGCGCTGTCCCTGTGGTTCGAGCGGCAGGATATGCCCGGCGAGGCGCTCTGGACATGCCTCAATGCCGCGCTGACCTGCCCTGCCGATACGCGGCTGATGGAAAAGATATCGGAACTTATCGCCAAAGGCGTGACGCCGGCCGAACCCGACTGACGCGGCCCGTTACCGGGCCAGCATCTCCATTATCCCCAGTTCGTGGCGGAATTTGAACACCGCCAGTATTACGAACGCCAGTATCGCGGCGAACAGGAAGGCGAAAGTGTCGCCCCCCACGACGCCGCGCGGCGGCGGCGGCAGCACCAGGTTCTCGCCCCGCTCCCTGACATAGTCGGCATAGATGTCGCAGGCCGAGATGATGTATATCGGCCGCAGGAAAAGGACCACCACCCCCGTAGCGACTACTATCGGCACCCCCGCCCAGAAATAGAACTTGTAGATGTTCTTCTCGGTCGGCAGGTTAAAATCCACCAGGTCCGGGAACATGATGAAGAAAATTATCGTGCCGATATAGGCGCCCACCCCCACTATCCAGCACAGCGCGGAATAACCTCCGCGCAGTATGATAACGTCCCTGAACCGGTCCTTGACCATTCCGACCGACCGCTTGCCGGCGTCTATCAGCCCGCGCCCCGTCACCAGCCCGGGCAGTATGCCGATGGTCGCCACCTTCCAGGCGTAATAGAGCGCCTCGCTCATCGCCTTTTCCAGCGGGCTGCGGCGGTCGTTCTTCTTGGGCAGCCTGTCGAGTATGCGGCTCACGGTCCACCAGCCGTCTATCCAGTGGAAGATCCAAAGCGGCATCGCGCGGGGCAGGGCCAGCTTCAGGCACCCGGCCACCGTGGACTCGCGGCCCAGCCGGGTCTGGACGTGCACGGCGCCCATCGCGCCGGAAAGTATGCCCAGCGGGAAGGCGACCATGCCGACCACCGCGAAGGACCATAACAGCAGCACAACGTCGCCAATAGTGGCGCCGTCCGAATTGGACGACCGCTGCCAGGCTTCCTCGGGTATCCAGCCTATTATCTCGACCCAGAGATAGTAGCCGGCGGCGATGCAGGCCCATTGGAGAAGAGCGAAAACGATAAGTTCCTTTTCCTTGAGCATCAGGCCAGCGGCGAACTTGGCCCGCTCCCAGAAACCGGACAAACCGGCGCCGAGGGTCGCGCGCGTATCGCTCATCCCGGGCAGCGCGTAGACCTCCTCGCGGACATTTTTCATCTCGGAGAGATATTCTTTTATCCTCATAATCATTGATTTTATCAAAACCCCGGGCCGGGAACGAAGAAACGGGCCCGCAATTATCTATAATCTCTCCGGGGAAGAATGAGAACCTGGAAAAAAATATTCATCGCGGCCGCGCTTGCCGCGCTGGCCGCCGGCGTCCGCTTCGTCTGGCACCTGGGGGGCTACCCGGACCCGATGCCCCGGGAACAGCGCGAACGACTTCTCTCGCAGCCCGCGGTGAGGGCCGGGAGCTACGATTTCGATCCCTTCTCTCCGATAAAGGACCGCATAGGTCCTCCGCCGCCTTTCCTGCTCGAATGGCTCAAGACCCTGGACGGCAGGCCCGGCTACAAGGGCCGCGTCCCGACGCCCGCCCAGAGAAAGTTGATAGCCGGCTGGTTCGGCCTTATGCCGGAGCGCATGCGCGCCGTCCTGCGGGAAAAACTTATCGGCGTCTACCTGGTGGACGATTTCCTCGGCAACGGTCTGAGTAACATGGTGATCGGCAAGGACGGGACCAGGTACGCCTGGGCGGTGCTTAACACCGAAGGGTTCTCAAAGACCCTTTCGGCCACGCTTACGGGACGCGAGGCCTCCGCATTCAAAGAGGACGGCGTGAGCGTGGACTGCGGCGGCGCCGGCGAGCCGCCGGGCATCTTCTACCCCTTCTTCCACGAGATGACGCACGCCTACGACTATACGGCCGGCATAACTCCCTACGTAGAAAAGGAATGGTACGAATTGATAAACGGGCATCCGCCGCGGGAGAAGCGGCGCTGGGAGGTCTGGGCGGCCTATGAAAAACCACTGCCGGAGCACGCCCACCCGCTCAGGGAAAAGGCGCGCTTCTACGGCCTAGGAGGCGGCCCCCTGCTGGACGTTTCCGAGGCGGGCGCCCTGTACGCCTGGCTGGAGAGATCCCCTTTCACCTCGCTCTACGGAACCCAGAACTGGGCCGAGGACGCCGTGGAACTGGTAGTCTATACGGCGATAAAGAACGAACTCGGCCGCCCCTGCCGGGTCAGGTACCCGGGCGGCGAATTCACGCCCGGTCCCGCGGCCAGGGCGAGGGCGGAAGCGCTCTATAACAGGCTCTCACGCTGAAACAGGCGGCCCCCGCCCCTCTTCGCTCCCGGGTTTTTACTTGCTGCCGCGGCGGACCATCAGGTCCAGGTCCTCGCGCATGCTCTGCAGGTCCTCTTCGTGCTCTATCTCCTGCTCCAGTATGGTCAGCGCCATATTGTAGGTGACCATATCCTTCTCCCTGGTCATGTCCATCAGCGCCTTGTAAGCGCTTATCGCGCACTGCTCGCCGGCTATGTTCTGGTCCAGAAGGACGGCCACGTAGGGATCGGCGGGCGCGTCGTACCTGCAGGGCGATTCCTTGGCCCAGCCCTCGGGCGTCAGCACGGGCGTGCCGCCCAGCTGGATGATGCGGCCGGCCAGCATCGTGGCGTGATTGAGTTCCTCGGTGGCGTGCTGATTCAGTTCGGCTATAACGGCGTCCTTCATCGGGCCCTTTATCACCTTGGCCCCAAGCCAGTACTGGTAATAGGCCAGCCACTCGCTGGCATAGGCGCTGTTGAGCTTCTTCAGCAGCTCTTCCACGTCCAGCCCCACTATCTCGCGCGCTCTTGTTCCCATTATATCCTCCTGTTCAACATATCGGTCGGTGCAAACGATGACCCCGCCCGGGGCGGCAAGTAGGCTGGCCGCGGCGCTTCAGGGGTTGAACCTGGCGCCGCCGGGGCCGCTGAAGAAGTGGAGACGTTCGCGCCTGAAAGTGAACCAGGCGCGGTTGCGGGTCGGAGGCCATTTGAGCGTGGTGGAGGCCCGCAGTTCGACGCCGCCGGCGGAAAGGGTAAGCGTTGTAAGCGCGCCGGTGGGCTCGCAAAGGTCCACGGCGGCTTCCAGCCAGCCTTCCCGCGGTTCCATGGATACTTCCAGATCTTCGGGGCGGATGCCGCAGGTAAGATCTTCCACTGCCGCTTCGGGGCCCGTCAGCGCGTAGCCGATCGCGTCCAGCTCCTTCCTGGCGAGGATGTTCATCTGCGGCGTTCCGATAAAGGTGGCCACAAAGATGTTGGCCGGGCGCTCGTAGATCTCGTTGGGAGTGCCCGACTGCTGGATCCTGCCTTCCTGCAGGATGACTATCCTGTCGGACATGGTCATGGCTTCTATCTGGTCGTGCGTAACGTAGATCACCGTGCCTTTGACCTTCTTGAACAGCAGCCGCAGTTCGCCGCGGGTCTTGTCGCGCAGCTTGGCGTCCAGGTTCGAGAGCGGCTCGTCGAGCAGGAAGACCTTCGGGTTGCGCACCAGGGCGCGGGCCAGCGCCACCCGCTGCCGCTGACCGCCGCTCAGGGCGCGGGGTTTGCGTTCCAGCAGGGCCTCGAGGCCCAGCATTTCGGAGGTGGTCCTGACGCGGGACGCTATTTCCGCCGCATTCACTTTCCTGAGCCTCAGGCCCAGCGAGATATTATCCTCCACCGAGAAATGCGGATAAAGGGCGTAGTTCTGGAAGACGAAGGCCATGTCCCGGTCGCGCGGGGCCATCCGGTTCATATCCACCGCGCCTATGCCCACCTTGCCGGAGGTCTGCTCCTCCAGCCCGGCTATTATTCGCAGCAGCGTGGTCTTGCCGCAGCCGGACGGTCCCAGCAGCGAGACGAACTCCGTGTCTTTGACGGTGAACGAAATGTCGCTGAGCACCGGGCGCGGGGCCCCCTCGAAGGTTTTATGAATATTGCTAAGTTCTACTTCGGCCATAAAGGGACTCCTCAGTAATAGATGCTGACTTTTCCGGCGGTGCAGCCCGGCTTGCGGCGCAGCTTAAGCGTTGCGCCGTTGCTCCTGGCGCTGACCGCAACCTCGCCCCCCTCCGCCGCGACGGAAGACACGCTAAGGCCGGTGAAAGCTATCAGGTCCGTTTCCGCCGACGCCGTATTGTAGGCAAGTTCCAGGCCGCGGTCCGTGTAAGCTATGGAGGTTATCTCGCAGGTGGCGTAACGGATCGTGGCGCCGGTCTTTAACTTGTAATGCAGCGGCACTATGACGGCGGCGCGGTTGCGCATCAGGACCGGTAACTCTATCTTGTCCCCGTCGAAGTCCGCGGTAACCAGGCCCGGCATAACGTCGTCGTGATAGTTGGCCACCAGCAGGAAACCGGACTCTTTGTCCCGGCGCAGCATGGTTACAAGGTCGTAGCCGCCGGTGCTCACGCTCTTCTTCACGCCCAGTTCGCGGCAGACCGCGTCGAAGGCCGGCTTGAAGTAATCGAACTTGTCCGAGAAATGGAAACCCAGCAGGCACAGCGTGCCCTTGCCGACCTTGCGCACGATGCCGCAAGGCCTGCCCTTATACAGGGCGATAACCTTGTCGTCAGGCAGCAGGCCGCCGAAGGTGTTGATGTCCTGGTTGTGCAGGTAGGTTTCGCGCCCCAGGAAATCTATGGTGCGCACCCGTTTCACTTTTTCGGCGGTCAGGCCGAGCGAATCCAGGAACACGGGGCAGGGTTTCCAGCCCTCGTCCGCCAGCAGGGTCTCGCCGCAGAACAGCAGCCTGCCCCCCTTCTCCACGTAGCTGAACAGCTTTTTCTGCGAAGCCGCGTCCATGAACAGGGTGGAGAACACGGCCAGCGCCGGGGCCTTGATGACGGGGCTCTTCTGGATATCGGTCAGGCCGGTCTGGTAACCGGTCAGGTAAGCCTGGCGGGCCAGCCCGTCAAAGAAGAACTCGTTCCTGACCGCGAACATCCTGTCGGCCATAGGTCCGTCGAGGTATTCGGTATTGTAGTAGCCGTTGTAGAAGCCCAGGTGCAGGTCGGCGGCGGGCGGCATGGCCGCGGCGCCGGCGCCCAGGCCGTTAACGAAGTCGCCGAACCCCTTCAGGCTTTTATAATGACCGCGCAGCCGTCCGTCGGAGGCCACCGGGGCCTGCCACTCGTGGTAAAGGCCGAACTGTCCCACATTGCCCTCGTTGGTGCCGCCGGCGAACATGTAGCAGTTAAGGCCGTTAACGCCGCTCATGAGGGTGGTCCTGAGATTAAGTTCCACGTCGGCGGGATAAAGGCGGGGCTTGTCGCTCAGGACCCCGGTCTGGAGTTCGGCGCAGATCACGGGCGAGCCCTCGGGCGTGATGCTCCTGACCACGGCGGTGGTGATGGGGATGTCGTGGAAGTTCTCATAGTCCAGGCGGCGCATCTGGTAGGCGCCGCCGAAGATAACCCCGGGCACCTTCTCCGCGAACCCGCCGAACTTTATGGTGGTGGCGGGCGAGTAGATGCCGCGGCCGCGCAGGTCGTAGTCGTAGAACTGCGGGATATTGGCCAGCACGGGCGTGCGCACGCCCAGCTTCCTGGCCATGGCGTGGAGCTTAGCGAAATATACGGCGTAATATTCCTTGTAGTAGTCTCCCCAGTCCAGCAGGCGGCGGAGATTCTCTTCCACCAGGATATTGGAAGGCTGTTTTATTTCGGGAAAGCCCTTGTAGGCGGTCTTATACGCCGCGTTCAGTTTGCCTATGCCCGCGTACTTTTTTTTAAGGAAGTCCCGGTACATACGGTCGGAATAGGGCGCGTAGTCGCCTATCTTGCCCAGCCAGTTGATCATGCCGATCTCGTTGCAGAGCTGGAAGAAAGGGATATTGCCGGCGGGGTACTGGGCGGCGGTGAGCAGGGGCACCAGCTTCTGGTACCAGGCCCGCACCCTGGCCAGGAACCTGGGACTGTTATAGGCCGGCGGGGACTGGTGATGAATGGTCTTCCCCTCGTTGGCGGGCAGGAAGACCTCCGGGTACTTTTCGCTCAGCCAGTCGGGCAGGCCTTCGTTCATCATCTCGCCGTTGGAGACGGGGCCGATGCGGGGAATGAAGTAAAGGCCGCTCTCTTTTACAAGGCGCATGAATTCCAGCAGGTTCCTGCGCGGATGCGTACGACCGGTAAAGTCGAAAACGCCTTCTTTGACCTCGTGCCAGCGCCAGGGGATATAGGAAGCCACGGCGTTAAGACCGGCTTCTTTGGCCCTGGCCAGCCGGTCGGCCCAATCCTTGGGATCGCACCTGAAGTAATGGAATTCGCCGGAGTAGATAAAAGTCGGCTTGCCGTTCAGGATGAAATTGCCGCCGCGCATTTCAGGCGTTGTCAGAGATTTCACAGGGTCTCCGTTTTGATCTTATAGTTCCCGGTCACGGCGCCGACTGGTTTGCCCACGGTTATGCGGGTACGCCTGCCGCGCACCAGCCGCTCCATGCTGAATCCGTCCCAGTGCGCCGGCAGCCTGGGATCCACCACCAGTTTGCCGTGTTCCACGCGCACGCCCAGCAGGCGCTCGGTTATGCATTTGAACAGCCAGGCCGACGAGCCGCTGTACCAGGTCCAGGCGCCTTTTCCTTCGTGGAGGGATTCCGGACCCTCGATGTTGCCGGGGGTCACGTAAGGTTCGCCTTTGTATTTGTCCGCGTCCTTCATGGACAACAGCGGCGGGCAGAGCCGCTCCACGGTCTCGTAAACTTTCGCGGTATTGCCGGCCAGCGCCTGCGCCCAGATGGCCCAGGTGGCCGCGTGGGTGTAAACGCCGCCGTTCTCGCGGATGCCGGGCGCGTAGCGGGTGAGGTAGCCTATGTTCTTGTCCACCACCGAGTAGGCCGGGGTGAACAACAGCACGCCGTAATCGCGGTATAACCGCTTCTCGGTCATAGCCATCAGCTTTTTAGCCTGCTCGCCTTCCACCAACCCGCTTATTACCGCCCAGGTCTGCGGATTAAGGTGGAACTTGCCCTGCTCGCAGGTCTCCACGCCTAGCACTTCGCCGCTGTCCTTGGTGGCCAGCATGAAGCGGTCGCCCTTGAAAGCGTGTTTCAGCAGGGCTTTCTTCAACTTCCGCGCGGCCAGCTGATACCGGGCAGCCCGCTTATTGTTCCCGTCCCGCCCGGCGCAGATCGCCGTGAAGGAATTAAGCACGACTAAAAAGAACTGGGCCAGCCAGACGGATTCGCCTTTCCACTTTACGCCCACGCCGTTCAGGCCGTCGTTCCAGTCTCCCTCGCCCATCAGCGTAAGGCCGCGCGGGCTCAGGCGCTTGAGGACGCGCTCGATGGAGGCCAGGCAATGTTCGTAGATAGTACCGGAGCCGTCGTCGTAATAAGCGGCTTTCTCCTTAAGGATGCCGGAGTCGTCCGTTTCGCTGATATAACCGGCCACTACGAAAGGCAGCCACAAGAGGTCGTCGGAAATGTCGGTGAAGCGGCCTTCCTCCGAGATAGGGTGCCACCAATGCTGCACAGTGCCGTCCTTCTTCTGGTGCGCGGCGTGCTCTTTGATCTGGGCCTTGGTTCTGGCCGGGTCCAGCGCCAGCCAGAGCTGGCTGTCCTGCAGCTGGTCGCGGAAACCGAAGGCGCCGCCGCACTGGTAATAGGCGGTGCGGCCCAGGATGCGGCAGGAAATGGTCTGATACTTGAGCCAGTAATTTATCAGGACGTCCACGGCGGGCTCCGGCGTTTTTACCGTGAACCTGCCGCACAGCTCCAGCCAATGGTCCCTGGTCTCTTTGAGCAGCGCCCGCAGGTTTTTAAGCGCCTTGATATAAGCCGGGTAATCTTTTTTAAAAACGTCGTGCCTGAGCGCGCCCAGCATGAAATTTATTTCTTTAGTTTCCCCGTCGGCCAGTTCCAGGTCGAACTTCATGGAGACTACCGGCTCGAACCCCATGCCGGTCCGGCCGGACAGGTCGCCGCCTTCCTTTAAAAACCGCGCGTCGTGCCAGGAGTTGTAAGCGCCGAAGATCTCTTCCTTGTCGCAGGTGAAAGAAGAGGGCGCCGCGCTGGCGGCGAAAACGGCGGTAAAAGGCCAGCCTTTGTTCCAACCGGCGTCGCCGGGCAGCGGCGCGGTCCACAGATTGGAATCGGCCAGTATGGAATTGGTTTTCTTATCGAACTTAGTCCTGACGAAAAGGTTGTGGAACTCGCGGTGCCAGTCGGGAAAAACGCCCAGCAGCAGTTCCAGGTAGCTGACCAGCGATATATCGCGTTTCCTGCCGGAGACGTTCTTCAGCTTCAAGGTCCAGACTTCGCATTTCATGCCCTGGGGCACGAAGATGGTCAATTCGGCCTCGATGCCGTTGGCCCGCGTATTGAAGGTGGTGTAGCCCATGCCATGCACGCAGCTGTATTTTTCGAAAGCGGGCTTGAGCGGCTGCGGGGTTATGGACCAGGACCGCCCGGTGTCGTTGTCGCGCAGCAGGAGGAACTTGCCGCAATGGTCTCCCACGGTGTCCTGCTGCCAGCGGGTTATGCGGTTGAGCATGGAATGCTCCAGCCACGAGTATCCCCCGCCCGCCTGTGAGACGGTTACGCCCCACTGGCCGTTGGAGATGACGTTTATCCAGGGCCTGGGCGTGCGCCAGTCCGTAATGGTATAAGAAGCGCCGCCGTCGGAAAAATGACCATATTTATTCGCAGGCATGTTCTATCCTTTGACCGCGCCGGCGGCTATTCCCTTTATATAGTGCTTCTGGGCCACCAGGAAGACGAGTACCGCCGGCACCACCACCACCACGGCGCCGGCCATCAGCATGCCCCAGTCGGTATTGTACTGGCCGTTAAGGCCGGCCAGGGCCACGGGCAGGGTGTACTTGTCCTCGCGCAGCATGATGATGAGCGGCCAGAGAAAATCGTTCCACGCGCCTATGAAGCTGAACACGGTAAGGGTGGCTATGATAGGCATGCACAGCGGCAGCATGATGCGCCGGAAGATGGCGAATTCGGAGAAGCCGTCTATGCGCGCCGCCTCCAGGATTTCCTCCGGGATGTCGGCCATGAACTGGCGCAGCATGAAGATGGCGAAGACCGCGGCCGCGCCCGGCAGCACCAGCCCGGCGTAAGAATTGAGCAGCCCCATGGATTTAAGGATCAGGAACACCGGCAGCATGGTGACCTGGCCCGGCACCATCATAGTGACCAGCAGCAGGGCGAAGAGCTTTTCCCTCCCGGGGAATTTGAGCTTGGCGAAGGCGTAGGCGGCCATGGCGTTGAACAGCACCGACAGGACCGTGACGCTTAGCGCGTAGACCACGCTGTTGAAGAAGTGCAGCCACATGTCGAACGCGGCGAAAAGGTTCCGGTAGCCGTCCAGGGTCCAGACCCGCGGCAGCAGCGTCGGCCGCGTGGTGAAGATCTCGCCCGGGCTCTTGAACGACGTGGACAGCATCCACACGAAAGGGAAAAGCGTGATGACTACGGACGCCAGCATGAAGGCGTAGAAAGCGAATTTATAGGCGGGAGAATGCCGGGCGGCGGCCATCAGAAGTTCCTCTCCAGTTTTCTCTGCACCCTGAACTGCGCCGCGGTGAAAGCGAAGATAAGACCGAACAGGATGTAGGCCATGGCCGAAGCGTAGCCCATGTTGTAGAACTTGAAGCCCTGCTGATACATGTAGAGCACCACCGACATGGTGCTGTTAAGCGGGCCTCCGCCGGTCATGATATAGGGCTCGGCGAAGAACTGCAGGTAGCCGATGGTGGTCATGACTATCACGAAGAAAGCCGTGTTCCTGAGCATGGGCAGCGTTATGTACCAGAATTCCTGCCGGGTGTTGGCGCCGTCGATGGAGATGGACTCGTAGAGCGAGTCGGGGATGGCCTGCAGCGCGGCCACGAAGATGATGGTATTGTAGCCGAAGCCCTTCCAGACGGCCATAAGGATCAGCGACGGCAGCGCCAGCCACTGGTTGGAGAGCCAGTTCTGTCCGGGCAGGCCGGCGTAGCCCAGCAGCAGGTTGAAAAGGCCGAACTCCGGGTTGTAGAGCCAGCGCCAAATCATAGCCACGGCCACCATGGTGGTGATGACCGGGATGAAGTACGCCACCCGGAAGAACGCTTTGGCCCGCAGCAGCCCGGCGTTGAGCGCCAGCGCCATGGCCAGCGAAAGCGTTACGCTGACCGGCACGCCGATAAAGGCGAAGACCAGGGTATTGCGCAGGCCGGCCAGGAAGACCGGGTCGCGCAGCAGCCCGGCATAATTTTCGAGCCCTATGAAAACCACCTGGGTCCAGTCGTTCACGCCGTACATATCCCAGTTGGTCATGCTGGCGATGAACGAGGCGGCTATGGGGACGAAAAGGAAAACAGCGAGTATCAGCACGGCGGGCAGCAGGAACAGGAAGGCTATGGGCTGGCACTTGCCGCCGGCCGAGGCGCGGGGCCTTTTACGCAGATGCAGGACCACGGCGGCGACCGGGACCAGGAAGAGGAGGAGAGACAGGCAGACCTTGAATAAAGCGCTTTGCTGCCGCTGCGACCTGGTCAGGATCTTTTCTATGCGGGCCGAAAGTTTTTCCGCGGCGGCCCGGGCGGTGACCGCGCCGAAAAAGGCCTCTTCAACGGCGTTGTTGATATTGCCGGCTATGTTCTCCCATTCGGCCACTTGGGGCGGCGCCTTGGCCGTATCCAGTTCCAGCCTGAAGGCCGCAAGCATCGGGTCCCGCGCCAGGGCCGGGTCCAGCCAGGCTTTGCGGCTGGCCGGCAGGTCGCCGGACAGCGCGTACCACCTGGCCTGCATCTCGGGGCCGGCCAGGAATTCCATGAACTTCCACGCCAGGGCTTTGTTGGGCGAACTCCTGAACAGCACCAGGTTGGAGCCGCCCATGAACGAGGCGCGCCTTTTCCCCGCCGGCAGGGGGGCCGTGGCCCAGAGCCCGTTCAGTTGCGGCTTGCCGGTCTTCAGCTGGGAGATCATCCACGGGCCGGAGATAAAAACGGGATAACGTCCCGACTCGAAGGCCGTAAGCAGGTCCGTGTCGCTGCCGCCTTCCAGGGGCGAGAGGCCCTCGTCGAAGAACCGCTTGAGGTACTCTATAGTCCCTTCGAATTTGCCGGCTATAAGCGGGGAGTCTTTCAGCAGTTCGCCCCCGTTCTGCCAGTAGAACATCAGGAAGATCTGCCAGTCGTTGACGGGCAGGGCTAGAGCGTAGCCGCCTTCTTTCGAAGCTTTCAGCGCCCCGGCGAATTCATAGAAACTTTCCCAATCCCCGGGAAAGTCCTTATAGCCGGCTTTAGCCGCCAGGTCGGTGCGGTAGTACATGACCCGCGTATCCACGTACCAGGGCAACCC
>JAVVFK010000053.1:0-12026 GCA_032251015.1 Elusimicrobiales bacterium | reverse complement strand
AGCTCCGAGCATCGTAAGCGCGAGGAGCGAGAGCCGAGGACCGACGCGCTATGCGCGCGAGTCCGTGTCCTGCGTGCCGGCACGCCGACATGCCCCCGGAATAGTTGTTCCTTATCATCCGCCTATCAGCTCGAACCGGGATTTCACTTCCTCGAGAGTCTTCCAGACGTCGCCGGCGCCGAGGCTGAGCAGCAGGTCGCCGGGGCACAGGTCCTTGGCCACCTCGAGGACCCCGGGATGCGGCGCGATATTAAAGCCGCGGCCCGCGGCCTTAAGTATCAGGCCGCTGCCAACGCCCTTCAGCGGCTTCTCGCCGGCGGGATAGACGTCCATCAGGCAGACCTTGTCGGCCGCGCGCAGCTCGCGCGCGAACTCGCGGTAGAGCAGCGCGGTCCGCGAATACCGGTGCGGCTGGAACAGAACTATCAGCCTGCGGGGGCGGTGTATAGCGCGGACCGCGGCCAGCGTATTGCGTATCTCCGTCGGGTGATGCCCGTAATCGTCGAAGAACTTGACCCCGCCGGCCTCGCCGTGGGACTCCAGCCGGCGCTTCACGCCGCCGAAATCCGCCAGGCCGCGCGCCAGTCCCGCGAAAGGGAGGCCGAGATAGGAGCCGGCGGCTATGACGCAGAGCGAGTTGAGAACGTTGTGCGAACCCCCGGTCTGAATCCGCACCGTCCCGCGGCGCTTTCCCTTGAAATAAGCCGTGTAGGACGTCCCCTCCGGACCGGTGCGCATACCGGCGGCCCGCCAGTCGCGGGCGGCGCCGAAACCGTAGGTGATGAAAGGACAGGCGACGCGCGGCAGTATCGAGCGTACGCCCGGATCGTCGCCGCAGAGAACGGCCGAACCGTAGAAAGGGACCCGCGCGAGATGCTCGACGAAGGCGTCCTTGAGCCGCCCCATGTCGCGGTAGAAGTCCAGGTGGTCGGAATCGATATTTGTAACGCAGGCGACCAGCGGCGAGTAATGGAGGAAGGAGCCGTCGGACTCGTCGCTCTCCATGACCAGGTACTCCCCCCCGCCGCGGCGGACATTGGAGGAGAGGGAGCGAAGTATCCCTCCCACTACGACGGTGGGGTCCGCGCCGGCGGCCTCGAAGGCGGCCGCGGCCATGGACGAAGTGGTGGTCTTGCCGTGGCTGCCGCTGAAGGTTATCGTCTTTTTGAGCGCGGCCAGTTCGGCCAGCATCTGCGCGCGCTGCGCCACCGGTATCCCCAGGCGCCTGGCCTCGCGCACCTCGGGATTGTCTTCCCTGACCGCGGAACTTATGACGGCCACGCCGGCGCCGCGCACGGCCGCCTCCCTGTGGCCTATGCCCACGCGGCAGCCCTCGGCCGCCAGCCTGCGCGTTATCTCGCTGGCGCGCTCGTCGGTGCCGCTCACCCCGAAGCCCTCCAGCCTGAGCAGGCGCGCGATGCCGCTCATCCCTATCCCGCCTATGCCTATGAAGTGTATTCTGCCGCAGGTCGCCAGCGAAAAACCGGCCTTCCAGATCATCTTGAAACCCCTTTCATGCGTATATGGAAATCAAGCCAGGCGCGCGCCGCGCTGTCGGCGTCGGCGACGCGCTCCTCCGTCAGTTCGACGGGCACGCATCCTTTCAGGGCCGAGAAAGTGTCCAGGAAGAGAGAAGCCCCCTCCCTGACGGTGACCAGCGCGGGGAAACCCGAGGAAAAAAGAGATATCACCTCGTCCATGAAGGCCGGGGCCCTGAGACTGATGGAACCCAGTTCGTCCACCACCGCCGCGGCCTTGTCCGCCCGCGCCCGCCGCAGCGCCCCGGCGGCCGTGACGTTGAGGGCGTCCAGGTCGACGCCGTACTTGTTGAAAGACACCGGGGAGACCAGCGCCCTCGAAGCGAGGACGGCGGTCTCCCCGTCGAGCGTGCGCAGGGAATAACCGGAGCGGGAGTTGCCGTCGCGCACTTCCTCGGTGACGAAACCGCCCAGCCAGCCGCGGTAGGCCGAGACCAGCGGGCCCAGGAAGAATTTCTTGAGTTTCTCGGAACGGACCCTGATGAGCAGCACGGCGGGAAAATCGTTCATCCGGGTTTATCCTCTCCGCGCGGGGACTTCCCCGCGTTTTCAAGCCAGCGAAGGTTATCTTTGGCCACGGGGCTCCCCGGCGCCTCGGAGAGGGCTTCTTTCGCCAGTTCCAGGGCGGCCGGTTCGTCGCCCTTCTGCACGGCGGCCACGCAGAGGCCGAGCAGCGAAAGACGGCGGTAGGGGCCGGAGGCCGCGCCGAAGTTCTCCGCCGCGAGCGAATGTTCCCCTTCCAGCAGGAACCCCAGGCCGCGCAGCAGCGCCGCGGCGCCGGGAGAGGCGGCGGCCTGCGGCAGGTCGTGGAGTTCTGCCAGCGCCTCCTCCACGTTCTCGAGCCAGTTGTTGCCGACCACCCAGAGACCCATATCGTTGCCGACGGAGCGGGGCTCGTAGACCACGCGGGCCTCGGTCTTAACGGCCGGCCTTATGGTCTCGATATCCAGGCTGACCTTGACGTCGCCCTCGGCCGAGGCGGCGGCGATAAGCCGCTCTATCTCTTCGGCGGTCTCTTCGAGACGCGCCGCCCTGCCCGGGGCGCCGGCCGCCACGGCGTATTCCTTCTTCACATAGGAGAGCCGCGGCCGCTCCACCGCGCGGGCCAGCGCGCCGGAGAGGGATTCCGCGCCGGAAGACGCGGTCTCCAGCCGGGGCAGCCGGATAAGTTCCAGCCGTACCCGCACCTCCTCGTCCTCCGGCAGCCGGCGCAGCGAAGAAAGTATCCGCCCGTCGCCGGATTCGTCCTCCCGGCTCTTGCCGCCGGCATAGGCCATGGAAAGCGAGATCCCGCCCTTCTCGTTGCGGGGGCTGAGCAGGAAGGCGGGCTCCAGTTCGCCGGCGAGTTGCCCGGTCTTTCCCTGCTTGAGCAGGGCCAGGCCCAGCCGCAGCCTGGCGACGGAATCGCGCGGCTTTATGCGCAGCGCGTCGCGGTACAGGGAGACTGCGGCCGGAAGATCCCCGTCGCGCTCCTCCAGCACCGCCAGCTCCAGCATCGCGTCCTCGTACGACCGGAAGTACCTGAGCGCCGTGCGAAGCGAGGCCTTGCCCTCGGCGTTGCGGCCCAGGCGCGAATACAGCAGGCCGAGCTGGTAATGGTAGAGCGGGTTCTCCGGATCGGAGGCGGCGGCCGCGCGGAAATACGACAGGGCGGAGCCGTAGAGCCCCAGCGAGTGGTAGACCGAGCCGATGTTCATCTTGACGTCGGAACGGACCGGGTCGAGCTTCTGCGCCTTCAGGAAATCGGCCAGGGCTCCCTCGGCGTCGCCTTTCCAGGCCAGCGCTATGCCTTTGAGCTGCCAGGCCAGCGCGTTGGAAGGGTCCATCTCTATAACGCGCAGGTACTCCCCTATGGCGCGGTCGACTTCCCCCAGCCAGTAGAGGCTGGAACCGTAGAGGAGAATGGCGTCGGGATCGGAAGGGGCTTTGGCCAGCGCCCGGGAGAACTCGGCCGCCGCGGCCGCGTGGTCGCCGGCGTTCATCAGCGCGTAACCCTTGCGCAGATTGATGCGGCTCTGCTCCTTCATTATCTCGTCCCAGATGGTGCGCTCGCCCGGGGGGGGCGCCGACGGCAGCGCCGCGAAAACGGCGGAAGGGAGCAGGAAAAGCGCGGCGAAGACCGCGGGCAGGGCATTTTTCACGATGATATTTAATTAATTATAAGAGCGGTTGGCAAACCGGCCGGGAAATGAAGAGAGGGAGCACGAAAGGATTGCGCCTACACCTTTCGTGCTCCCTCCACACGACCGCACCGCACAGGGCGGGCCCGCCGGACGACATGCGGGCCGCCGCAGCCTCCCTCAAAAACTTCCACAAGGGTAGTATAGCAGAAGAACCTTGACTTGTCAATATTGACAAGAATACTACTTCGCTATTGTGACCTGCCTGGGCGCGTTGAATTTACCCTCGAAACCGAGCAGATCGATATAGGATATGCGCACCCAGTACGTCCCCGCCGGCAGGTAATTCGACAGGTCGATACGGTCGAAGACCTCGTAGGTGCGGTCGAGATCTATCTTGGAAAAAGTCCGGTCCCTGGAGGCCTGTATGTGGTAGCCCTGCACCGGGTTGGCGACGGTTATCATCTTGGAGATCTCGTTGGCGTCTATCGCCGAGGCGTCGCCGGGCTTCGGGGCGCCCTCCCCCGCCTTCGGGGCGGACGCGCCGGACCCGGCGCGCGGGGCCTTGCCCGCGTCCAGCGAGATGACGCTGCCGCTCATCTTCACTTTCGGCTGGCTGGCGCGGGCCAGCCGCGTTCCCCCGTCGGAGAATTCCGGCAGCGCCGGCAGCTTGACCGGCTTGGAGGGCGGCATGTCCATCTTGACCTCGGAGGCGAAACCCTCGGAGACCTCGACCACCTTGCCCTGCGCCTCTACCGCGGCCCGGCCCTTGTAAACCTGGACCAGCGTCGTGAGGTCCTCTTTGATCCTGGCGCCGAACTCGGTGTCCTTGGTGCGCGGGATGATGCGGGCCGAGGCCGTCACGACGCGCGAGCGCACGCCGCGCATCTCGCCCGAGAGCAGCTGCACGTCGGCGTCCTTCCTCGGCGGGCGAAGCACGGCCATCGAATTGGGCATGAGGTTGAGGATCTCGCCCGTATAGAACTTCACGTCGGCCCTGGCGTTGACCGTGGTGCGCAGCGTGTCGCTGCGGTAGAGGTCCATGTTGGTCTTGACGCCGTCCCACCTGGCGCCGCCGACGGGCCGGAAGAGGACCTCGTTGATGTGGTAAACGAGCTTGGCGGCCCGGAACTGCTCCTTTATGAGCCGTACCGGGATCTTCAGCGGCATGCCGGGAAGCGCGATGGAAGGGTCGGCCGAGGGCAGTTTGTTGTAGCGCAGTATCTCGTTCCAGCGCTTGGGGTCCTTGAGATAGGTATTGGCGATGCTCCAGAGCGTATCGCCGGGCTTGACCACTATGGTCTGCAGTTCCTCCGCGCCCGAAGGCGAGGACAGGAAAGTCAGGACCAGCAGCGCGGACAGAAGTTTCTTCATCAGGCACCCCCCGTCTTCACCGCGCCCGACTCGTCCTTGCGGAGGCCGGCGGGGAAGGAAAAAATAAATCTGGCGCCCTTGCCGGGCTCGGACTCCGCCCAGATCTTTCCCAGGTGGGCGGCGGCCACGTTCTTGCAGATGGTCAGACCGAGGCCGGTGCCGCCGGCCTTCTGTCCCTTGACCTGCTCGAACTTCTCGAAGACGCGGCTGAGGTATTCCTGGGGGATGCCGTCGCCTGTGTCCTCGACCTCCCCCCTAACCATGCCGCCCTCGGAGGAGACGCGCAGCGTTATCGTGCCGTCCTCGGGCGTGAACTTTATGGCGTTGCCGACCAGGTTGGTGAAGATGCGCTCCATAAGGCCGGGATCGGCGCTGACCACCAGGTCGGGCGGCGCCTCGACTGCGAATTTTATGCGCTTGCGCTGGCCCAGGGACTCCATGAGCTCCACCACGCGCTTGGCGGCCTCGCCCATATTGACCGGGGAGAGGGAGATCTCCATCTTGCCGGCCTCCATCTTGGCCGCGTCGAGGATATTGTTTATCATGCCGAGCAGCCGGAAGGCCGCCCGGTCTATGGAGATGAGCATCTTGCGCTGGCCGTCGGTGATGGGGCCGGGGATCTCCTTGAGCATGAATTCCACGAACCCTTTTACCGCGCCCATCGGGTTGCGCAGGTCGTGGGTGATGGAATGAAGGAACTCGTCCTTGATGCGGGCCAGTTCCTTATCGAGGGTTATGTCGTGCAGCGCGACCAGCAGGCCGAGGTTCGCCTTCTTCTTGGGGTCGCGTATCGGCGAGGCGGTGCAGCGGTACACGGTGCGGGCCGTGGCGCTGGAGAAGTCCAGTTCCCGGAAGAAGCCGGGCTCCTCCGACGACATCACCTCTCCGACCGCCGCGCGGACCTTCTCGTCCTGGATGGAATCCAGGAATTCCTTCCCGACCAGGTCCCCCTCCGGCAGCCCCAGCACCGAGCGCGCCTTGCGGTTGACCAGCTGGATATTGCCGTCGTGGTCGGCCATGGCGATGGCGTCCTCGGTGGAGAACAGGACGGCCTCGGTGTTCTTCTGCTCGCGTATGATGCGGTCGACCTGCATGTCCGAGTACGCCTTGAGCTGGCGTATCATCTTGTTGAAGGTCTCACCCAGGTCCTTGAGCTCGTCGCCGGTGTCCACCTGCACGGTGTGGTTGAAGTCGCCGGACGCGACGTGCTCGGCCACGCGCGTGACGTCGATAATGGGTTTCGAGAGCTGACGGCTCAGGAGATAAGCGGCGATTATCACCAGCACGGCGAAGAACAGCGTAACGTAAACGGCCTGGTCCTTCATGAAGATGGCCGACATGTAGGCCTCTTCCCGGGACTGCTTCACCACGGCGGCGGCGCCGATGCCGGGGATAGGCGCGTAGGCGCCTATCTGCTCCATTCCGTCGAGGTCGGCGTACTCCATTGACCCGGCGGCGGGCGCGGCCAGCGCCGCGGCCACGATGGGCCAGGCCGGGATGCCCGCGGCTTCCTCCTCCGCGAGGCCCGGCGGGAGCGCCAGCGGCCGGCCGCCCGGCCCCACGACCAGCGCGTAGCCGGTATCGCCGATGGTCTTCACGCCGGCGGCGGCGGAGAAAGCGGAGATATCGGCCGTCAGTCTCATTACCGCGGCCGTGCCCAGCGGGTAGAAAAAGACCATCTCGGCGGAGGAGGAGGAGATGGAGATATGCCGGACCTTGGAATCCAGCGCGGCGCGGAAACCGGGGTCCTTCGAATAGTTCTTAAGCGGGGAATCCTTGCCTTTGGAAGGACTGAAGACCTTCATCACCTCGGCGCCCTGGCCGGAGACCAGCGACACCTCGAGTATCTCGGGGCTGGAATCGACGAAGGAGGCCAGAACGGCCTGCCTCGTGTCCCAGTCCATGCGGCCGATGGTGTCCCGCAGGAAAACGACCTTGGAATGTATCCGGTCGATATTGGCACGGTAGGCCGAGGCCACGTTGTCGGCCATGCTCAGGTGGAGTTCGAGTATCGCCGTCTTCACTCCCAGCTGCCCGATGTTTATCAGGCGGTACCCCAGCAGGGCCAGCGGCACCAGCGCGGCCAGCGACATCACGATCAGGAATTTAGGAAAAAGTTTCAGGCGCATGTTCCGGTAGCTCAATTATACATTACTATGCTCAATCCAGCAGGCGGGCGAGACCGTAGAGGTGATGCTGCAGGACGGCGACCCTCTTCTCGAGGTCTATCCTGGCCGCGCGGGACTTATAGGAATTGAAGGGGACGCCCCCTTTGACCAGGACCGACAGCCTGGCGCAGGCCAGCAGCGTTTCGCGCCGGGCCTGGCCGGCCGCGGCCGCCTGCGAGGCTATGGACTCGGGCATCGCCGCCGACATAGCGGGGACCAGCAGCGACTCCGTTTTCTCGAGCTCCGCCTGCAGCGCCCGGATATCGGACGCGCCGTAGGGCGGCGCGGAGGCGCGGTCCTCTATGGAGCGCTCAAGCACGTTCTTGTGTTCCTTAAGCCTGGCCGCGGCGTCGTAGAAAGCCCGTTTCAGTCTGCCGGAGCCCGGCTGACCGCCGGGGAAAGGACCGTGGAGACCGTAGGAAAGCGTGTCCGGCCGCTCGGCAGTCATGTAGCCGGCGGTGAAAGCTCCGCCGAGCAGCATGAGGACCGCCAGCACGGCCCTCCCCCCGGCGCCCCGTCGCCGTTCAGTCCTGGTCATCGGCGAGCTTCTCCAGGTACGGCAGGATGTTCCTCACGGCGGCGTGCCGGTGGCTCATGGAATTCTTCTTTTCGGAGGACAGTTCCGCGAAGGACGAGGCGCTGCCGTCGGGAAGGAAGAGAGGGTCGTAGCCGAAGCCGTCCGCGCCGCGGGGCGCTTCCAGTATGCGGCCCGGCACCCGGCCTTCGGCGGTCACCGCGCGGCCGTCCGGGGAGCATAGAGCCATCACGCAGCGGAAGGCGGCGCGCCTGGCCCCGGCGGGCACGCCGTCCAGCGCCCGCAGCAGCTTGGCGTTATTGTCGGCGTAGGAGCAGGCCTCCCCGGCGTAGCGCGCGGAATAGACGCCTGGAGCGCCGCCGAGCGCCTCCACCTCCAGCCCCGTATCGTCGGCCAGGGCCCAGAGGCCGGCGGCGGCCGCCGCCGCCCGGGCCTTCTTAAGAGCGTTCTGTTCGAGCGTCTCGCCGTCCTCTTCCACGGGCCCGGCGCCGGGGAGATCCGACAGCGGGACGAACTCGAGCCCCGGCAACGAGAGCAGCGCGGACAATTCGGCCGCCTTATGCCTGTTAGCGGTGGCCACGACTATCTTCAGTGGGGTCTTTCTCATGATGCGCGCGGATAATCTTGACACTTCTTAAAGTTAAATATATACAATATCCCGATGCCTCCGTCCGGCAACGATTTTAACATTTTTAAGCTCTCCTCGGCCTCGCTGGACGAGATCATGTCCTGCTTCCGCGGCTTCCCCTCCCTGTCTTTCCCGGTGAGCGAAAAGAAGATCCGCGGCTTCGCGCTGGGCACGGTCCGGCCGGTGGAGCGCGACGGAGCCCCCTGCTTCCCGGTCATAACCGACGAAAGGATCGCGGCCGCCCCCGGCCTGACGATGCCGGCAAAAGACGCGCTGGCCAGGCTCTTCTACGCCCCGGCCGCCGAGAACGCAGTCTTCAACCCCGAAGGCCCGCTGGTCAAAGAGGCGGGGCCGGAGGTGAAGCTGGACAGGATGAAACTGTCCCTCATACTGGGTTTTCTCGATACGCCGCAGGAGCCGTCCGACCTGTTAACGGCGGCCGCCGCGGCGCTGTCGGCCGGGGAGTTCCACAAGGCCAACTACCTTTTCTTCAGGATCTTCGAGCGCGAGGGGCAGGACAAGATAACCGCCCTCTATCCGCAGGTGCTGATGGAGCTCGGACAGCACCGCCAGGCTTACTTCATGCTCAAGGACCTGGCCACGCCCGAGGCCTGGTGCAACCTGGCCTTCATCTATTTCGAGACCGGGGACATCCCCCACGCGGCGGAGTTCCTTTCCCGCGTGCCGCCCGGCACGGCGCTGGAGGACAGGCGCGGCCTGCTTGCGGCCCTGCTCAAGGCCTCGGCCGGCGGACCCGGATTCCAGGACCCGCTGCGCGCCATGATACCGGGGCCCCTGGCGGCGGAAGCTTCCTGCGGCCTGGCCGGGGTCCTGTACCGTTCGGCCCCCAACGACAGGGTCGTTCTCGACGAGGCCAAGACCATTGCCTCTTCGGCGGCGGCCTCTCCAAGGACGGCTTTCAAAGCCCTTTCGCTGCTCGGCTCGATAAAGTTCTCGCTAGGCGACTTCCGGGGAGCGGACGAGGACTGGAACAGGGCCTTCACCCTGGCGCCCATGCCGGCCCTGCTGGCCAACGCCGGCGCGGCGCTGATAGGCCAGCGCGCGTACGGGGAAACCCTCTCCGCCGCCGCGGAACTGGCGCCATGGGACGAGGCCGCCGCCGAGAGGCTGGTCGCGGCCGTGCCGGACGAAGCCATCGCCGCGGGTCCGGCGGCGGCTCCGTTCCGCGCGGCGCCGCCGGCCGCGCCCGCTGCCGCCGCGCCGGAACTCTCCGCGGGCAAGCAACCCGGGGTCGGAGAGAAAGAATCCGTATTCGACTACCTGAACACGATGAAAAAAGAGCCGGAGCCCGAAGCCAAACCGACGGCTTCCCTCGAGAGGGCCGATATTTCCAGCCGGACCCCGACCGCATCCGGCGGGAACCCGCCGGAGCGGCCCGCACCCGAGGCGGCGGAACCAGGCCCGGAAAAAGGGCCGGCGCCGGCGGCGCAAGAGGAAAGAATTTCGGACATGAGGATCGAAGACTACGGAGAACTTTTCGAAGCGGTGTCTTCCAAGCCCGAACAGGCCCGTACCGACGATTTCATGGGCCGCGCCTTCCGTCTCGCCTCCAGCCTGGAAGAAGAGACCGGCAGAAAGATCTACTTCAGCATAGAGGGGATAGCGGAGGTGGAAAAGAAACTCCGCCTTACTTTCATAAAAGCCGAAAAGAATCCCGTGGAAACCACGGACATAGTCCTCTCGGCCGCCGCCTTCCTCGCCTATTTCTTCCAGGAACGCCATAGGGCCAGGCTGCTCAAGTTAGAGGATTTCGACCCCTGGGCCTGGCCGCTAGTAGCGCCGAACTCGGATTTCCTGACCTACCCGGTGCAGCGGGTCTGGCGGCTGCTCTGGGACGAAACGCTGCCCGAACCGGGCTGGGTCACACGGTACGCCCAATGGGCGGAATCGGAGATACGCTCCCCCTCCGCCAAGATAATAGGCGCGGACGCGGTAAGGCGGCGGGTGCGCAGCCACCCTGAACGCGTGACCGACGCGCAGACCGAACACAGGCGCATCGTGGGCCTGGCCTCCACCCTCTCCGAGACGGCGGACATAGAAATTTCGCGGACGGGCGCGGCCAAGATAAGCCAGGCGCTTAAGTCCAGGTTCAAGCCGGGCATTCCCCCCACTTCGGACGGCTGGAAACTGCTGCGCTGTTACGCCCATCTCTTCACTTCCATCCTTATAAAGGATTTCAAAGGGACCTGGCACAATACGGACGGCAACGACGGCCTCTGGTCCCTTCGCTTCCCCTGGAACACATACGCCTTCCCGCTGGGCAAGGTCTACAAGGCCGCTTCCAACGGCGAGGACCTGCTGGAATACTACGACAAGCTCACGGAAGAGAAACTAAAGCCCGCCGGGTTATAAGCCTTTTGGCCCTTGCCCGGGACCTCCCATAGTTATTAAACTTCTGGTACCATGAAAATATTCATCGCGCTCATAGCCGCCATGCCCGCGTTCGCGTATTCTTCCGGGTTCGACCTCGATTCCGCCGGTCCCGCCTCGGTCTCCGCCGTAAAGACCGCCATCCCGGCCGTGCCGGCCCCCGCCGCCCCGGAGCGCCCCGGCGCGGACTGGACGATAATGATCTATATGAACGGCAAGAGCAATATCGAGCCGTTCGCCCTGGCCGACATGAACCGTTTCGAGACCGTCGGCTCCACCGATAAGGTCAACATAGTGGTGGAACTGGGCCGCTCCAGGGGCCTGGACAACGACACCGACGCCGACGGCGACTGGGCCGGCGTGCGCCGCTACCTCGTGCGCGCGGACAACGACGCGGAGCGCATCACCTCGCCGGTGCTGGCCGATCTCGGCGCGCCGGACATGGGCGACTGGCGGCAGGCCGCCGGGTTCGTGCGCTGGGCGCGCGAGGCCTATCCCGCCAAGCGTTTCATGCTGATCATATGGGACCACGGCTGGGGCTGGATAGACCCGGTCAAGCCCGGCGACAACCTCATAGACGGAGGAACGGCAAAGTCCATCTCCCACGATTTCGAGACCGGCAACTATATAAAGACCACGGAAATGGGCAACATACTCAGGGAAGCCGGCGCCGTGGACCTGTACGCCTCCATGGCCTGCTTCATGCAGATGGGCGAGGTCGCCTACGAGCTCAAAGGCCTGGCCGGCGTCATAGTCGGGTCCGAAGAGGTCATACAGCTGCCCAGTTTCAACTTCGAGGATTTCCTCGGCGCCATGGTCTCGGACCCCGGGGCCGGGGCCGAAAGGGCCGGCACCTACCTGGTGGACACGTTCCTGGAGATGTATTCCCGGCCGGAGTATTCCGAGATGCTGGAAAGGACGAAGTACGGCACGCAGCTCTCGGCCATACGCGGCTCCGCGCTGGAGGGTTTCGCTTCCAGGGCGGGAAAATGGGCGAAGGCCGTCCTTAAGAACGGCGACGACGCGGCTCTGCGCTCCGCCCGCCGCGGCGTGCTGCGCTTCGAGGTGGGCGACGAAGTCACCGACCCGGACAAGCTTATCTCTTTCTACGCCGATATCCACCATTTCATAACCCTCTACAACGCCGCGCTGGACAAGTCGCGCCCCGGCGCGCAGGCCGCGGCGGCCGCCGGCAGGGACCTGCAGAACTGGATAGACAAAAAGCTGGTCGTAAAGAACATATTCCTGGGCCGCGACAGGACCGGCAAGGAC